>JBAXYG010000031.1:0-9923 GCA_041670905.1 Bacteroidales bacterium | reverse complement strand
CTCGCTTATCATTATAAAGAAATACTACGTTTATTAGGAGAAGACCCAGACAGGGAGGGACTCCTGAAAACACCAGAGCGGGTAGCTCGTTCTATGCAATTTCTAACTAAAGGCTATGAAGAATCAAGCGCTGAAATAATTAATTCTGCAATGTTTAAAGAAGAGTATAAACAAATGGTCGTAGTAAAAGACATCGAGTTATATTCAATGTGTGAACACCACATGCTTCCTTTCTACGGAAAAGCACATATTGCCTATATTCCGAATGGTTACATTACTGGACTTAGTAAGATTGCTAGAGTTGTTGAGACTTATGCAAGACGACTGCAGGTACAAGAGAGACTTACGGTACAAATACGTGATTGCATTCAAAATAATTTAAATCCACTGGGGGTAGCCGTAGTAATTGAAGCCTCCCATATGTGCATGCAAATCAGAGGTATACAAAAACAACATTCAATTACGACAACTTCAGCTTTTACAGGAGTTTTTTTGAAAGACAATAAAACACGCAGCGAGTTTTTAACTCTTATAGGAACCAATTTACATTAATTTAGAAAATTGTAAAATGAAAATAGTTATTGCCGGTGCAGGAGAAGTGGGAAGTCATTTGGCAAAAATGCTTGGTGGTGAATTCCACGATTTGACAATCATTGACAACGATGAAGAAAGACTCTCTCTTGTTAGTGAGAATCTTGATGTACTTACCGTACAAGGTAATCCAACATCAATAATTGTACTCAAAAACGCTAAGGTTGATAAAGCAGACTTGTTTGTTGCAGTAAATCCAGCAAAGGAACAGGATGTAAATATCGTTTCTGCTTTACTTGCAAAGCAAATGGGAGCCAAAAAAGTTACAGCAAGAATAAACAATGCTGAATATCTCAGTCATGAGAACAAACTTCTATTCACAGAACTTGGCATTGACTTGCTTTTTTATCCTGAAAAGATTGCAGCCACCGAAATCTCAGACCTTTTAAAACAAGCTGAGATGGCAGAATTTGTCGATTTTGCACATGGAAGACTTCAGTTGATAGTATTCAGACTTGATGACGGAGCTCCTCTTATAGAAAAAATACTTTCAGACTTTAATTATCCTATATCCGATCTTCCGTTCCGGTTAGTAGCAATATCACGCGGTGAAGAGACTATAATACCACAAAAAGACACTAAGTTAAGATTACACGATCTTGTATTCATAATTGCAAAAAAAGATTCGGTTAATGAAGCAATGAAATTCTCAGGTAAAGAAGATATCGACATCCGCAGACTTACTATACTTGGCGGAGGAAGAATAGGAGAAATGGTTGCAATAAAATTTGAAAAGAGTGCTGAATTTGTCAAAGTGATTGAAATAAATAAGGCACGGTGTGAATATCTTTCAGAGACACTTAGCAATACTCTTGTTATAAATGGAGATGGCCGTAATTCGGATTTTTTATATGAAGAAGACGTGAAAAGTTGTGACGCTTTTGTTGCAGTTACATCAAGTTCAGAAACAAATATTCTTGCTTGCGTTGCCGCAAAAAAGATGGGAGTTGCAAAAACTATCGCCGAAGTTGAAAATATCGAATATATTAAACTGGCTGAAGGAATGGGTGTTGATGCGGTAATAAACAAGAAGTTAATTACTGCAGGACGTATTTTCCGTTTCACACTTAGCAACAAAGTTCGTACAATTAAATGTCTTAATGGTTCCGATGCTGAAGTACTAGAATATATTGTTAATCCAAACAGCCTTATAACAAAGGCGCCTATCAGAGATATCCATTTTCCAAAAGATGCTGTCATAGGTGGAATTATCAGAGGTACCGAATCATTTATTGCTGTAGGTGACACTACTATAAAGCCATATGACAGAGTGGCTGTATTTGCTCTTCCAAGTGCATTAAAAAAGATTGATAAATATTTCATATAATCAATTTTCAATATTTCCTATATTTTCTTGTTATAATTAATAATTATTATCTTTGCGGCTTATTATTTTGATAATTATTATTAATTTATTATGATTTCATACAAATTTAAAACATCAGGTAAAACAAGATCTGAACATGACCTTTTGGGGGATAAAGAAGTTCCTCTTGAGGCACTTTTCGGAGTACAAACTCTACGTTGCATAGAAAATTTTAATATAAGCAACAACCTTTTAGGCGACCATCCGGAATTCATCAAGGCATTCGGCATAGTAAAGATGGGAGCAATCCTAGCGAATCATGAACTTGGTTTGGTCTCAACGGAAATTAAGGATGCAATAGTGGCTGCATGCAAAGAACTTATTGCTGGAAAACATACTGAACACTTCCCTATCGATATGATTCAGGGAGGTGCAGGGACATCAGCCAATATGAATTCAAATGAAGTTATAGCAAACAGAGCATTGGAAATTATTGGTAAAAAGCATGGAGAATATCAGTTTATCCATCCGAATGACCATGTAAATATGGCTCAATCAACAAACGATGCATATCCAACAGCTATGCACCTCGGCCTTTACATGATTCATCAGGATGTAATGGTTTCACTAAAGAATCTTATCAAATCATTCAGAGTAAAAGAAAAAAAATTTTCCAATGTAATTAAGATGGGACGTACCCAACTTCAAGATGCTGTTCCTATGACTTTAGGGCAGACATTCGGAGCATTTGCAAATGCGATGGAAAATGAAATTAGAAGACTTGACCATGCGGCTCAGGAACTTCTAATAATAAATATGGGTGCTACCGCAATTGGAACCGGCATTACCGCTGAGCCTGAATACGCTAAAGCATGTACAAAACATATTAAAGAAATCTCTGGATGGAATATCAAACTCGCAAAAGACCTTATTGAGGCGACAAATGATACCTCTTGTATGACATACTATTCAGCCGCACTAAAGCAAATTGCAATTCGTCTTTCAAAGATTTGTAACGACCTTCGTCTCCTCTCTTCAGGCCCACGCACTGGTATAAATGAAATAAATCTTCCTCCTAAACAGCCAGGGTCTTCTATCATGCCTGGAAAGGTAAACCCGGTAATTCCAGAAGTAGTAAATCAGGTATGCTTTAAAGTAATAGGAAACGACCTCACCATATCATTAGCATCTGAAGCAGCCCAACTCGAACTCAACGTAATGGAACCCGTTCTGATAGAGTCTTTGGTTGAATCCGCACAATGGCTAAGCAGAGCATTTGACACATTACGTATAGAATGTATTGAAGGTATTACTGCAAACAATAAACATTGCCGAGACCTTGTTGAAAACAGCATCGGTATCGTGACAGCACTTAAGCCTTATATCGGCTATACAGCATGTACCGAAGTTGCAAAAGAAGCATTAGAAACAGGCGGAAGCGTTTACAACTTGGTATTAGAAAAGAAACTCCTCAGTAAAACTCAATTAGATAAAATCATGAATCCAAAAAACATGATCAGACCTACACTAGTCGAACTATAACCTATACTGTAACTCCAGTCTACTAAAATTAAAAAAATAGAAAGCGATATCATAATCGCTTTCTAAATACAGAAGCCGTTACACCAACTGCTTTTCTAAGATAATGATTCATAGCCCTATCACTCGAGAAACCGCATTTTTCTGCTATTTCTGCTATTGACAGGGCTTTATTTTCATCTTTTCCCATCACCTCAATAGCATACTGAATCCTGAACGAATTTATATACCTTGAAAAACTAAATTCTTTTGACTTAAGAGCCCTTGATATGTATGTTCTGTTTGTCCCTACTTCAGAAGCCAACTCTTTTATATTTACTTCATGTTTAAGATAAAGTTTCTTTTTTATAACAGCTTTCTCCAGCCTTGAAAAAATCTCCTCATCAGAAACTCCCTTTCTCTTTTGTTCATTCGTTTTATGATATGACTGATGCGGATAATGAAACCGATCAAAAATTATTTTTATTAACGACATAATTTCTCTCGTTTACATTCTTCTTCTTAAAATCACGACACCATTCCGCTGGTGTACGGCCCGTATTACGGCTGAAAGCAGTATTAAATGTAGTCATAGAATTAAATCCTACAAGATTACACAGTTCCGAAACTCTAAGTGTAGGTTTTTCGGAAAATTCTCTGATTGCCTCCTTAACTCTATAGGAATGAACTAATTGACAAAAATTCTTTTTAGTTTTAATATTTATTGCTCTTGATAAATAAGTCTTATTTGTATAAAGATGCTCAGCAACATCATGAATTCTGATATTAGGATTCAGAAAAGGCTTTTCACTCTCAAAATATTCAATTAATCTGCATTTTACATCTTCATAATCATCTGACAATGGATCCAATAATGCCATTTTATCCTCATATAAATCATCATCTGGAGGATATTTCTTTTCATTTTTAATTAATGAATATCTATTATTACGATAAATTAAAATAGTAATAAGAACAAGAATGACACTGAACAATGAAAAAGCAAGTGTACCTATAACTAGTAGTTTTTGCATAATTGTTAGTTTAATTGGTTAAGTTATGCGAAACTATAAAAAAAAGAATAAAAGAAAAACATGAAAAAAGAACGGAAAAAAGAAATATTACTTTTTTAAAAAAAAACTTTTTTATTTATTTTTTAATCTGTTCAAAACCTTTCCCGTATACCCCCATAACATTACCCACAGAGAGAAACGCGGTGTTATCCACCTCTTTAACTATACGAAAAATGGAATTTGATTCATTCTTTCGAACTATAACCATAACCACTTTGCCTTCCTCTTTAGTATACCAACCCTGAGCATTTATGACAGTTGCTCCTCTTCTTGCCTCTTTGGTAATTCTGTCGGCAATTTCATTATATTTTTTTGAAAAAATTAATATCTGAACTGATTGCCTATTTCCATTGAGGAACACATCCATAGTAAAACTGAATACTCCGGCCATAATATAGCCATAAATCATAGTGGCAAGCTTATGTCCCCAATTTCCTTCACTTGGAATTATCAATGATGAGGCTATAATAAACATATCAAGGAATACCAATATCTTTCCCGGAGAGATTGTCCTATATTTATTTATCATAAGTGCAATTATATCCGTACCGCCTGAACTTCCTCCCTGAGTAAAAGTAAGAGCAACACCAAGTCCTGAGAGTGCACCTCCAAATATTGAACAAAGCAACTTACCGTTTTGAATAGCAATTTCGTTTATAAATGATTCAGGAATAGACGTAGGCACAATTTTAAAAAGTACGGAAGTAACTATTATTGCAAAAACAGTTTTCACTCCAAACCCCTTACCTAATATTTTAAGGGAAAATAAAAGAAGTATTATATTTATGATAAAATATGAATAACTCACCTCAAATCCTGTGCAGTATTGAATTATTGCAGAAATACCGGTTACTCCACCCCCTACCATATTATTTGGAATAATGAATATCGACCACGCTAAGGTGTAGCACAAAAGACCTAAAGTAATAATTAAATAAGCCTTTACTTCTGAGAAGATTTTTTTAGTGCTTTTTTCCATTCTTCTTTTACTCCTGTTTTTATTTGGTCAAAACCCTTACCATAAACACTCATAGCTTGGGAAACAGAAATGAATGCATTTGCATCGACTTCTTTAATTGACCTTGTTATTTCTTGTAATTGATTCTTCCTCGCAACTATTATTAATACCTTTCCGTCTTTTTGAGAGTACCAACCTACGGAATTCAAAGCCGTGACACCTCTATGCTTCTCAAATGTTAATAAATTTGCAATTTCTTCAAATTTAGACGAAAATACTAAAATTTGTACAGATTGTTTATTTCCGGTCAGAATCATATCAAGAATATATGAGAAAGAAACCATTTGTATATAACCGTATATAACATCTTGAAGCCCTTTTCCAGGTAAGAAAATTATTGATCCGATAATTATTAAATCACAAAACAGGAATACACGTCCGGGAGATGTCTCTTTATATTTTGCAATAATTATTGCAATTATATCCGTACCTCCGGAACTACCACCATTCATAAATATCATACTTATGCCAACACCACTTAGTGTTCCACCTAATACGGAATTTATTAGTTTATCAGGTATATCACTTACCCATGGTATCATTGGCAGTAATTTTAACAGAAGTGTTGCCAATACTATACAATAAATAGTTTTAAAACCGAACCCTCTGCCAAGAATCAGAGAGCCTAAGACAAAAAGCACAAGATTAATTCCGAAATATGTATAATAAACCTGTATTCCTGAAGCATAATAAACAATAGTTGCCAGACCTGTAACCCCACCACCGGCAATCCCTTTCGGTATCAAAAAAGCAGTCCAGCTAAAACAATAAAGAAACATCCCTATTGTCATAAGGATGTAAATTTTTATCTCTTTATAAATGTTTTTATTTAACATACAATGTTAATAATTTTTGAAGGCACAACTATTATCTTCTTAATTGAAGAGCCCTGAAGATATTTTAACGTATTCTGATTTGCAAGAACTTCCGTTTCCACCTCTTTTGAAGTCAAGCTCTTAGGAAGATTTAACTTGAATCTCATTTTACCGTTGAAAGAAACAGGATATTCAAAACTATCTTCAACTGTATATTCTCTAACATACTCAGGAAATATTGCTCCGGAAACACTTTCTTTGTGCCCCAACATATTCCACAACTCCTCAGTAATATGAGGAGCAAAAGGGGATAAAACAACAGTTACCGGCTCAAGTATCTCTCTTTTATTACATTTCAAATCAAACAAATCATTAACTGCAATCATAAAGGCACTTACTGTTGTATTGAATGAAAAACTTTCAATATCAGACTGTGCTTTCCCAATAAGTTTATGAAGAACCTTCAATTCTGCAGGAGTGGCCTTTTCATCTGAAACATAGAACTTATCATCCTTAAAATATAATCTCCATAATTTACGTAAAAATCTGTACACTCCATCTATTCCTTTAGTATCCCACGGCTTTGACTGTTCAAGAGGGCCCAGGAACATCTCATACATTCTTAATGTATCTGCGCCATAATTATCACAAATCTGATCCGGATTTACAACGTTAAACATCGATTTACTCATCTTTTCAACTGCATAACCACATATATATTCACCGTTTTCCAAAATAAATTCTGCATCGGCAAAATCAGGCATCCATGCTTTGAATAATTCAATATTTAATCTATCATTGTTTACAATATTTACATCTACATGAATCTCAGTCGTATCATATTTATCTTTTAATCCGTATGAAACATACACATTAGTATTTTTCACCCTGTATACAAAATTTGAACGTCCTTGTATCATACCTTGATTGATGAGCTTTTTGAATGGCTCCTTCTCACATACATATCCGCAATCATACAAAAACTTATTCCAAAAACGAGAATATATTAAATGTCCTGTCGCATGCTCCGTTCCTCCAATATAAAGATCAACATTACGCCAATATTCATCAGCCTCTTTACTAACTAAGGTAGAGTTATTGTGAGGGTCCATATATCTTAAATAATATGCACTACTTCCAGCAAAGCCCGGCATTGTGCTTTTTTCTATAGGGTAACCTTGATATTCCCAATTTTTAGCTCTTGCTAAAGGCGGTTCTCCGCTCTCAGTAGGAAGAAACTCATCAATTGACGGGAGTTCCAAAGGAAGTAGATTGTCATTCATAGGAGTAGCTATTCCTTCTTTAAAATAGATAGGGAATGGCTCTCCCCAATATCTCTGACGTGAAAAAATAGCATCTCTTAAACGATAATTTATCTTTCTCTCTCCGAGTTTATTATTCTCAACAAAATCAATTGCAGCAGGTATGGCCTCTTTAACACTCATACCATTAAGAAAACCGGAATTACACATAATCCCATCTTTAGCATCAAAACTTTCTTCACTTACATCACAACCCTCAATCAAAGGGACAATTGGTAAATTAAAGTTTTTTGCGAATGCATAGTCACGACTATCATGAGCAGGGACAGCCATTATAGCACCTGTACCATAACCAGCAAGGACATATTCGGAAATCCAAATAGGAACTCTCTCCTTGGTTAAAGGATTAAAGGCATAAGAACCGGAGAAAACACCGGTAACCTTTCTTGTTTCAACTATTCTCTCTCTCTCTGTTTTTTTCTTTGTTATCAAAAGATACGCCTCAACTTCTTTCTTCTGCTTTGGAGTAGTTAATTTTTCTACCCATTCGCTTTCAGGAGCAAGAACCATAAAAGTAACCCCAAAAATAGTATCCGCACGAGTGGTGAAAATAATCATATCATATTCTTGCTCTCCATTGGAGACTTTAAAGGATATTTCTGCACCTTGAGATTTTCCAATCCAATTGCGCTGCATCTCTTTTAAAGAATCAGTCCACTCAAGATCATCCATGTCAACCAAAAGACGTTCAGCATAAGCAGAAACACGCAATTGCCATTGTTTCATTTTCTTTTGTTCAACAGGAAAACCGCCTCTGACAGAAAAACCCTCTTTCACTTCATCGTTTGCAAGAACAGTACCCAGCTTAGGACACCAGTTAACAGAAGTTTCACCTTGATATGCAATACGATACATCATCAATACATCCGATTTCTCAATATCTGTAAAATTTTTCCACTGCTCAGCAGAAAAACATTTTACTGCACCACATGCAGCATTGACACCAGAATTACCCTCTTTTTCAAATTTTTCAATCAATTTATCAATTGGTTCAGCTTTTTGAATATCATTGTTGTACCAACTTTTAAACATTTTAAGAAAAGCCCATTGTGTCCATTTATAATATTTAGGTTCACAAGTTCTTACCTCACGCGACCAGTCATATGAGAATCCTAATTTATCTAGTTGATTTCTATATCTTGCTATGTTTTTCTCTGTTGTAACCGCAGGATGCTGACCGGTTTGAATTGCATATTGCTCCGCTGGAAGTCCAAACGAATCATACCCCATCGGATGCAATACATTAAACCCTTTTAAACGTTTATATCTACTGTATATATCGCTGGCAATATAACCGAGCGGATGACCCACATGTAACCCCGCCCCAGAAGGGTAAGGAAACATATCAAGAATATAATATTTTTGTTTAGAAGAATCTGTTTTAACTTCAAAAGTTTTATTTTCAGCCCAGTAGGCCTGCCATTTTTTTTCGATTTCAACGAAATTATAATCCATTGCAAGTATTTTTTTAAATAACCTGCAAATGTAATAATTTTCTACTTGAGACGAAACTCCACCGGTATTGAAATTTTAGTACGCACTTTTCGTCCATTTATCTCACCTGGAATCCATTTAGGAGATATAGAAACAACTTTTACCGCCTCATCATCAATTAATTCATCAACACCTTTGACTACCTTAACATTTGTTACCGATCCATCCTTCTCAACTATAAATTCGATTACAACTTTACCCTGAATGCCGTTTGCTATAGCAGACTTGGGATATTTAACATATGTATATACCCATTTTTCAAGGAAATGCTGTTCATTGGAATGGAAGAACTGAGGACGTTTGACACAATCAGAAGGAGAATATACATTTTCAACATTGACTGTAGTCTGCGGTGTCATAGATGGAAAAATAGTTTCCCTACCAGCTACAGTTTTAAGAAATGAGTATATGTAATAACAATTGTTCTCCATATTATTGTAAAGTATAAATTTAGGTAAATCATGCACAGTATTGTATTCTCGAGTCATTCCTGTAGAAAAAAGTACAGTTGGAATATTTTTTTCATAAAAAGGCAAATGGTCAGATGGGAATATATTGGCATCAGCCAAAACAGGTTGTATTACAATAGGTTCATTTTTGGTTTCTTCCATTATATCAAGAATATCTTTTCTAGAAGATAGGCTTAACAATTGAAAAGGGTTTTCCTTATTTCCTCTTCCCAACATATCAAGATTAATCATCATCTTAACTTTATCAATTTTCTCAAACGCCCTATTCACAAAATACCACGAACCTGCCATACTTGACTCTCCGGCTCCGAATCCT
>JBAXYG010000030.1:0-10037 GCA_041670905.1 Bacteroidales bacterium | reverse complement strand
TTTTTTGTTTTGATGCTTCCGCTCAAGTTGTAACACAATACAAAAATGCTGAAGTAATTGTTTCAGAAGAAAAAGCCAACATTAACGGAACAATTTATTATGTACATAAAGTTGTTCCGAAACAAACCTTATATTCAATTTCTAAGGCATACAACATATCAGAAGAAGAAATAATTAAATCTAATCCTTCCATAAATGAAGGATTAAAAGCAGAAAGTATCATTTTTATTCCTTGCCCTTCTACAGCAATTAAAGAGACTGCCGTAAGCAATATTGTAAATATTGAACAACAAAAAAAGGAATACAGACAACATAGAGTGAAATGGTATGAAAGCCTAAAATCCATTGCAAGAAAATACGATGTATCTACCGAATCAATTGCTTTACTCAATAATATAACACAGGGAGAAGTTACAACAAGACAAGTATTGCTTATTCCTGATAATGATACTGCAGATATAAAAAATATGATGGCCAATACGACGGATTCATTAAATACCAATCCTGAAACGTCTATATCGATAATCAATACCCCTGAAACTACAATGTCAAATACTCTGGAAAGAATGAATCATCTTAAAAAAATGAATCACTTTTCAAAGAATAATCCTGTCAAGGTTACCCTTTTAATGCCTTTTAATTCTCAATCATTAAGACCAGCTACAAGCTATTTTGACTTTTACAGTGGAGCACTTCTTGCAGTTAAAGAGATGAAGGAATCTGGTATGAGCATTGACCTTAAAGTAATTGACATGTCAAGTTACATATCAACAGAACAAATACTAAATGAAAAATTTATTAATGAAAGTAATATTATTATAGGCCCGGTAAATGCTAATAATATTTCTAAATTTGCTGAATATTGCGATAGAAATAAAATACCAATAGTATCACCTATGGATCACAAGGCAGATGAACTGGTACTCTCTTATCCTTATCTTTTTCAGGTTCCTGCATCACCTAAAATACAACTTAACAACCTAATTAGTTCTATTAACCATATTGAAGGAAAGGATGATATAATATTTTTCTATGAAACATTCGGAAATGATACTTCTTTGGTTAACAGCCTTAAAAATAGTTTACAAGCAAAGGGCTTAAAATACAAAAGTATAGACTATAATATTTTACAAGGAAGAGATGTATACGGCTCCTTAAAAAGCTGGCTGAATAAGAACCTACACCATAATATCATAATTGCCTCAGAAAGTGAGGCATTCACATACGATGTAATAAGAAATATGAAGTTATTAAGTTCAATGGACTCTTACTCAATAGAATTATTTGGCAGCCAGAAAATAAAAAATTTTGAAACAATAGAAGTTGAATATTTTCACGATATGAATCTACATATCTCCGCTCCATATTTTGTGGATTATACACAACCAAAGACAAAACAATTTGTTATGCAATACAGGGCATTATATAATGGAGAGCCCACTCCATATTCATTCCAGGGATATGATATTGTGAAATATTTTCTTTCTGCCTTGAATGATTTTGGAAACGATTTTATCACTTACGTAGAGTATTACCCTATGCAGATGCTCCAATCAAATATTCATTTCAAAAGGATTAATTCTAAATCCGGATTCACAAACGTTGCCACAAAACAGGTTGTCTACAAACCTGATTATCAAACATTTGTCAAATAGATTTTGTCTTCTTTTTCAGCCATTTTGACTCAAATTTAGATAAATGAGGAGATAATGTTTTGTAAATATTTTTATGGTACACGTTCAACCAATCAATACATTCCTTACCCAACAATTTCTTATTGACACAAGTAGTATCAATAGGAACAAGAGTAAGAGTTTCAAACTGATAAAAAGAATTAATGTCATTTTCATACCATGGAGCAACCAAAAGCACATTTTCAGTTCTAATGCCATATTCACCTTCAACATAAACTGCCGGTTCATTGGATAAGACCATTCCTGGGATAAGATTTACAGGATTATACTCCATTCTTATGCTCTGTGGGCCTTCGTGCACGCAAAGATAATGTCCGATACCATGTCCTGTCCCATGAAAATACATTTTCCCAATTCCTAATATTGGACCTCTAGCTAAAATATCAAGTTGCGATCCTCTCGTACCTTTGGGAAATTTAGCAATGCTCAGTTGAATCATTCCTTTAAGAATTAAAGTGTAATCATCAATCTGTTTTTGAGAAAGCTTTGACAAAGATATAGTTCTAGTAGTATCTGTCGTACCAAAAGGATAATGGGCACCTGTATCCATCAGTAAAAATCCATTCTTTGTTATTTTAGCCGCATTTTTTTCATTGTCAACACTGTAATGTGCCGCAGCCCCATTTTTATTAAAGGCAATAATGGGTTCAAAACTTTCACCTCTGTAATATATTGACCGACTTCTATATTCAACAAGTTTCTTCGCTACATTATACTCATTCAATAAGCCTGAATCAATGTTGTCTTCAATAAACTTAAGAAGTTTACACCATGCAATCCCGTCTTCCAAAAAAGCTCTGTTGAAACCTTCAATTTCAACCCTATTCTTTATGCTCTTCAGATATGAAACAGTTCCTCCAAAAGTAGGGTCATTTATTACCTGTGTATTTGAATTACAGTATGCAAAATAGTTTTTAACAGATATTTTTTCGGGAAAAACAATTCTTATCATAGACTCAGGTAAATTCTTCAAAAAAGAAGTTATTTCATCATATTTTTTTATTTCTACAGATTGAGTGGAAAGATATAAAGAAGCTTCGGGGCTGAGAGAACCTGGAGCCACAAATAAAAATATTTTTTCATTTGTAATTACCAAATAAGAGAGAGCTACTGGATTATAGTCAATATCATTCCCTCTAATATTGCAAAGCCACATTATATCATCACAGGTAGATAATAAGTATGCAAAATCTCCCTTTATTTTCAGTCTATCAATTATTTGCTTATGCTTGGTAACTACAGATTCTCCGCTGAATTTTTCTTCATGCAATTCAATTTTATCAAATTTTAATATCGGCCTCTCTCTCCATAACTCAACAAAAGGATCATCAATAGCAATTATTTTTGAAGGAGAAACTTCTTTCTGAAAATGACAGTACTCAGCGTAGGAAACCAGTGCCCCATCTATCGCTATTTTACATCCTTCAGTATATTCAGATGAAATCCACTGAAAAATTGATGGAGTTTCCTCCATTTTAATCTTCATTAATTTGACATCTGTACCTTGTATTTGAAATGCTGCTTGTATGAAATACCTGGAATCAGTCCACAATGCAGCCGAGTTTTGTGTAACTACCAACGTTCCTGCTGAACCGCTAAAGCCGCTTAACCATTTTATAACATTAAAATATCCAGGCACATATTCTCCAAAATGACAATCATTTGAAGGTATTATCATAACGTCAAAACCACGTTCTCTCAGATATGTTCTAAGAGAATCAAGAGCAACTTTGCGATACATAAAATCTATTATTTCAATAATTTGGTAGGATCAAGATTTTTCTTTTCAATATCCTTAAAATAATTGACAGTTCCTACTTTTAACTCAACTGTAGCGGCATCATCACACACAATTATTCCTTTACGATGCATCTGCAGAACCGATACTGTCCACATATGATTTACAGCACCTTCAACTGCGTGATATAGAGCACGAGACTTATTATGTCCATTAACAAGAATAAGCACCTCTTGCGCATCCATAACAGTACCAACACCAACAGTCAGCGCTGTTTTAGGAACTTTATTTATATCATGATCAAAAAAACGTGAATTTGCTATAATAGTATCCGTCGTCAAAGATTTAACCCTTGTCCGTGAAGTCAAAGAAGAACCAGGTTCATTAAAAGCAATGTGACCATCAGGTCCTATTCCTCCCATAAACAGATTAATGCCACCATAGGATGCAATCTTTTTTTCATATCGTTCACACTCTTCATCAAGATTTTCTGCATTACCATTAAGAATATTTACATTCTCTTTCTTAATATTTATATGCTGAAAAAAATGAGTCCACATGAAAGTATGATAACTTTCTGGATGATCTTCAGGAATGCCAATATACTCATCCATATTAAATGTTACGACATTTTCAAAAGAAACATTACCGGTCTTATATAAATGTATAAGTTCCTTGTAAGTTTCGATAGGTGTCGAGCCTGTCGGCAAACCAAGTAAAAATGGTCTTTTTGGTGTTGGGGCAAAATCCCTAATTTTTTTTGCTATGTATGCAGATGCCCATTGAGACATTTTTCCATACGATTCTTCAATAATCAACCTCATAGTACGTATAATTATATTTTAGTTTTTTTCTCCCAATAGTACCTTAGCATTTGCAATAGCAGCTTCACTCAATTTTGTTCCACTTAACATCCTTGCTATCTCCAAAATACGTTCCTCCCCACTAATTTGTCTTATTCCACTTTTAGCCTCATTTTTATCATTAAATTCTTTATATACCAGATAGTGAGCTGAGCCTTTACTTGCAACCTGGGGTAAATGCGTTATGGCAAAAACCTGCATATTCTCCCCCATTTCTCCGATCAATTCTCCCATTTTATCAGCAATACTGCCTGAAACACCGGTATCAATTTCATCAAAAATCATTGTCGGCATACCGACATATTTTGCCATTAGAGCTTTAATACAAAGCATTATTCTTGACAATTCACCACCGGAAGCGCATCTTGACAACTCTTTAATTCCTGAACTACCGTTTGCCGAAAAATAGAATAACACATCATCTTTTCCATCCTTTGCCCAGATATCACGCTCAATAACTTTCACTTCAAATATTGCATGCGGCATCTCAAGTGTCTTTATAGATTTTTGCAATGTTTCTGAAAGTGCTTTTGATGCCTTAATCCTCTTACAATGAAGTTGATCTGCAAGAACTGAACACTCTTTTTGCAAAGAAGTTATTTCTTTGCAGAGCTTTTCTCTTTCAAGCATACAATCAACACTCATTTCAAGATCACAGGATAAATTTTCGCGAATAGAAATAAGATCAGAAACAGAAGATACATTATGTTTACGAAAAAGATTGTAGATAACTGCTATCCTCTCATCTACCACCAACAATCTCTCCGGAGAAGCAACAATTTTATCCACCCTATCATACAAATCACATTCTATATCTTTAAGTTCAATACGTGAAAATGACAATCTCTGAACAAGTTCTGAAATATCCGGAATATATGCGACTGCCTTATGTAATAAAGTCTCAGCCTCTTTTAGGTTCTGAACGATAGATATTTCATTTTGATTGAATAAAGACACAGCCTGTAATATGTTATTTTTGATATCTTCAGCATTTGCCAGTTGTTTTTGTTCATTTTCCAACTCTTCCAACTCACCCTCTACCAAATGGGACTCAACAAGCTGATTATATTGAAATTGTTTGTATTCTTTACTCTTTTCCAATTCAATTACTTTCCTGTCCAAATCCTTTAACTGGGACTGAAAAGATAAATATTTATAATAAATAGTATTATAACTTTCAAGAAGCAATGTGTTTCCGGAAAAATAATCAAGTACTGAAAGTTGGAACTTCTTATCCGAAAGAAGCAATTGCTGATGCTGAGCATGAATATCTACAAGTTTTGAAGAAATTTCTTTTAATTCCTCTATTCCTATCGGCTCATCATTTAAAAACATCCTGGAACGTCCCAGTGGAGATATAACTCTTCTCAACATTATCTCTTCTTCGGCTTCAAATTCAGCTTCAACAATACAATTTTTTTCTTTATTGTTAAGAACGGAACTATCAGCCTTTGCACCCAAAAGAAGTGACAAAGCGCCAAACAAAATTGATTTGCCGGCGCCAGTCTCCCCAGTTATGATGATTAAATGCTCTGGAAAAGATATATCCAGAGACTCAATCAATGCATAATTCTGTATGGTTAATCTCTTGAGCATTATGCAATTCTAAATTATTCTGCCTTACGATAATATATTTTATTTTCCTCAAATTCCTTAATGGCAGTAAGAGTTGGTTTCGGTAATCTTTCGTAATAGCGTGAAATCTCAATTTGTTCCTTATTTTCAAATGTTTCTTCCAAAGTATCTGCAAAATTTGAAAATTCTTCAAGCTTGTGACTTAATTCCTGTTTTATCTCAGCAGCAATTTGATTTGCCCTTTTAGCAATAATCATAGTAGACTCATAAACATTTCCTGTCGGTGCGGAAATTTTTGAAAGGTCCCTTGTAATTGTGTTGTTTACAACCGGTTGTCTAGTATTCTCCATTTTATATATATTAATTTTTAATAATCTTCTGTACTTTTTGATATAAATTATCCAGTTCTTTTTTATAATCGCTCTCAGGATACTCACTAATAAGATTGAAATAATCGTCTACGAAAGAAAGATATCTTTCTCTTTGCTTTTCAGGAATACTCAAATATGCATATTTATATGCAGACATAGCTGTAAAATATAAAATATCTTCACGGTAAAGATTATCTGCATTTTCTTTTAGTACATTTTTCAATGCATAATGTGCAGACAGATAGTCTTCCATATGATAATAAAGATGAGCAGACATAAAGGCTTTCTTATCAAGACGTTCATTTAAATCTGATTTCATTTCTTTGCATTTTTCAATATACTTGGAATTTGGGTTTTCAATCATGAACTCATTAATGACGGCAAGTGTCTTATAAGTAGGAGTCTGGTCAAGCTCATATCTATAGGTATTTCTATACAAACAGTCAATTCTTAAATACTGTGCCTGTTCGGTAAAGGGACTTTGAGTAAAAACCTGAGTAAACTGGTGCAGATTACTTTCAGCAGTAGTGAAATCTCCATACTTGTAATTACTTAAACCCCAGTAAAATTGTACGGTATCATCCTGTGCCGTTCCTTTTGTTGCTATTGTAAGAGATTCAAACATCTCCGCAGCTTTTGCATATTTTTTTGAATCAAAATAACCGAAAGCTGCCTTGTACTTAGCATCAATATCATTTCCTTCAAGCAACATATCATATTGACTCTTGCATGAAGATAAAGCTAAGATTGTAATCAGTGAAACTGTAATTAGTTTAAAACGCATTATTTCTATTTTTTTTGTTTTTAACAGGATAAACAAATAACAAGCCAATCTATTTTACCCCAATAAAAATTTTTCCGCATCAATTGCTGCCATACAGCCACTTGCCGCAGCAGTAATTGCTTGCCTATAATAAGGATCCTGTACATCTCCTGCTGCAAATACTCCTTCGATATTAGTTTTAGTAGATTTTGGAGCAGTAATAATATACCCTTCTTCATTTGTCTCAATCCACTCTTTAAATAGTTCAGAATTAGGATGATGTCCTATTGCAAGGAAAAACCCATCAATTTTCTTTTCTATATTCTCTCCTCTCTTATGTGACAATTTAACACCTGTAACTCCCATATCATCACCTAAAACCTCTAAAGTATTACACTCCCATAAAATTTCAATATTAGGTATATTTTTAACTCTTTTCTGCATATCATTTGATGCACGTAGTACATTTCTTCTTACAATCATATATACCTTCCTGCAAAGAGAAGACAGATATAATGCCTCTTCACAAGCTGTATCGCCTCCACCTACAACTGCAACATCCTTCCCTCTATAAAAAAATCCATCACAAGTTGCACAAGCCGATACTCCCATCCCTTTGAATTTATTTTCAGAAGGCAACCCTAAATATTTTGCCGTTGCACCCGTCGCAATTATAACCGCCTCAGCCTCCAATTCTTTTTCTTCATCAATAAACAAACTGAATGGACAGTGTGAGAAATCAACTTTTGAAACCATTCCAAACCTGATATCAGTTCCGAACCTTTCGGCTTGCTTACGGATATCTTCCATCATCATAGTTCCATTTATACCATTCGGATAACCAGGAAAATTTTCTATTTCCGTAGTAGTAGTAAGTTGCCCGCCAGGCTGCAAGCCCTCATATAATACAGGCTTCAATCCGGCTCTGGAAGCATAAATTGCTGCAGTATAACCAGCAGGCCCACTTCCTAAGATAAGACATCTAATTTTTTCTGTTCCCATAGTCTATTTTAGGCTGCAAATGTACGATTTTTTCTCGAAATTATTTCCTTGATATAGAATTCTCCCCTCATTTCCCAAACAAGAACTATAGACATTGCCCACCTTATCAACAACATTACCCACCATGTTGCCCCAAGAGCCGTTAAGAGCAACAAATCTTCAAGGTTACTATGGGATATGCAAATATGACTATTAAGAAGTTTTATATCTTTTTTGCTTATTTTTCCACGAGCGGTCTCATCAAGCATAGCAGCAGCCCCATACGCAAGTCCAATAACATTAGCAATAATCCATAAGAATGCAGTTTTTTTTGGTAGTCCAAATATTAAAAGCAAAGGTTTTAGAAATTTTGAAATACGGGCAATAATGCCAAATTCGGATAATAATTTTTGAAATATATTCAGCGAAAATATAATCACAATCATTTTCAGACATAACATTGACGTTGATTTAAGCCAATCAAGAAACATAGTTCCAAATGACACAGCAATGGTATTTTCAGTTATAACGGAAGTCTCTTGCCGAATTTCAGGCATAATAAGATTAAGAATATATCCCAAAATAAAAGCAGATAGAGTCCTTACAATTACAATTCTTGTTCCGGAAGAACCGGTTTTTTTAACAACTGCCGTTTCAAGAATCATTGAGTGTGCACATAAAATCATTGTACCTAATATGGTAATAGATCTTGGGCTTAAATCAAGCGTACTTATAACAGCAATTGCAGAATAAACATTCACAAAATAACCGGAGACAAATGCAAGAGCAGCATCGCCCGGCAGACCTATATATTTGAATACAGGATTCAGGGCATTTGAAATCCAGGGAAGAATATTAAAATATTTAAGAAGAAGAATAAAAAAAGATACACCTACAGTAATCTTAAGAATCCATATACAAGTTTTTAATGTAGTAGGAAAAACCTCTTTTACCGAATCTATTATTCTCTGTTTTGTTACAGATGTCATTTGTCTATATCTCCTAACTTTTATTTTTGTATTTGCTTCCTATTTTTTTATCTATAAAATGTAATGCCCAATTAGGCTGAATCAAAAATATTGGAATAGCAATC
Organism: Bacteroidales bacterium; assembly: GCA_041670905.1. Classification (GTDB taxonomy): domain Bacteria; phylum Bacteroidota; class Bacteroidia; order Bacteroidales; family UBA932; genus JBAXYG01. The sequence goes on along the minus strand of JBAXYG010000030.1, from coordinate 959 downwards.
CAATTGATAATTCCGGGCATAACCTCAGCTTTTTTGTTAAACATAGCATTCAATGCTTTTCCGGCTGCTTTTCGTGCGGAAATCATTATTCTAAGTTTTATAGCAAGTTTTTTGTGTTTCTGACTAAGTTGAAAAAGATTTGTAGCTACAGCACCAAAATAAGCAGTAGTCACTGAAACACCGCTTCCTATAAGTTCAATTCTGAGAGATCGAGAAAATGATTTATTAAAATTCTTTGTGGCAGAGTATATTGCAAGTCCGGGATACGGCATCCATGCTGCCAGGGATGATATATTTAATATGAAACCATATCCCCTTTCTTTCATAGGCGGCCCAAAAAGACGGCATAGTTTTACCAACGTGTAATTGTGAAGAATTAGCGTTCCTTCTATATCTTTAACATGAGAACTTAAATAGTCACAATAACTCAAAACTCCAGCATTATTAATTAAAACGTCCACCTTTTTATCTTTAAACATCACATAGAGGTCATCGGCAGCAGATGGTTCTGAGAGGTCAAGAGCAACAGAAATTATACTGTTTTTTCCTGTTTTAAACTCATCTCTTACGGCATCAATATCTTTTTGCCTCCTACTTACAATAATCAAATTATATCCATAACTATATAGTTTACGGGCATATTCCTTTCCCATTCCCGATGATGCACCTGTAACAAGAGCATAAGAATATTCATCTTTAGGCAGATATTTTACTCGTTTTACATCTCGATGGAATGTTTTTTTCGCCATTATTTATTCGTAAAATATATTTTCGGTAAAATTAAATAATTATTGATAATAATTTGTAAATTATAATTATTATAAATAACTTTGTCACAAGAAAAAGAAAATTATGCCAACTCAAGTAAAAAATTTATTAAAAAATTACAATCTGAAAGCTACACCTCAGAGAATTACTATTTACAAAATAATTAAGAAACTCGGACATGCTTCAGCAGA
>JBAXYG010000029.1:0-10287 GCA_041670905.1 Bacteroidales bacterium | reverse complement strand
ATTCATGTGGGGTATTATGATTATGAATTTAATCCTGACATTTTGAAGGATTTTGCCCCGGAAGTTAGTTATTATCTTCTTAAGGATGGGATTATATCTAAAATAGGAAGTAAAAAATCCTTGATAAAATCTTATCGTGACAAAAAAAGAATGATAAGAAGATACATTAGAAAAAACGACCTTGATATTGAGCGCAATTTTGATGTTTTTAGTATTAAAGTATTAACTTTTATAGAATCGGGAAATGAATAGAAAGACCATATTATTGATGATGATTTTAATATTGTCATTATTTCCCGGAAAACTTTTGGCACAGCAGGAAGACGTTTTTTTAAAAAAGGTCGGGGTAGACTCACTTATGACATTTTTGAAGAAAGATTTTTCGTTAAAAATATACTACATCAAAGACACTTCCGATATTGTCAAATATAGTGTTAAGGCTCCTAAGGATGAGTTTTTAAAAGAAGCTTTTAGAGAACTGAAGGTTAATGGGTATACTGTAACTGAATATGAAGGAGCATTTTATATTTTGAAAGATTTTGGATTTTCAACTAAATTGCCGACGGCGTATTTTGAAAAGCAGGATTCTCTAGATTTAAATAGCGATTTTCTTAATTATCTTAACACAAAAAACACTGTTGTTACATTTCAAAACAAGATATATGAAATAGGAGATATCTCAAGCGAGAAGAGTGGTAAGGCTTATGTGAGTGGGTATGTAAGAGATGTCCTTACTGGAGAACCCTTAACCGGTGTTTCTGTCTTTGAAGAAAAGGCCAAAATTTACGCTCAAACCGATGCTTATGGCTTTTATAAAATCATGTTGCCCATAGGGGCAAACAAACTTTGTTTTACAGGGTATTCTTTGGAGGATGCAAATCTTAATCTTATCGTGTATGATAACGGAGGGTTGGACGTTGCTATGAAAGAGAAGGTTTTTTCACTTACCGGAGCAGTGATTTCTTCAGAAAGTACAGCTAATCACAGAAGTAACAAGATAGGTATAGAAAAAGTCAGAATTAGCAGAATAAAACATATTCCTGCTGTATTTGGGGAAGCAGATGTTATCAAGGTGGTACTTACTTTGCCGGGAGTTAAATCTGTAGGAGAGGCCTCAAGTGGATTTAATGTAAGAGGGGGGTCTACGGACCAGAATCTTATTCTGTTCAATGATGGAACAATATATAATCCGAGTCACCTTTTCGGAATGTTTTCCGCTTTTAATTCTGATGTAATAAGCGATATTGAACTTTACAAAAGTTCAATACCCACAGAGTTTGGAGGAAGGATATCTTCAGTTCTCGAAGTTAGGGGAAGGGAGGGAAACAGCAAGAAAGTTTCCGGTTCATTAGGTCTGGGTCTTCTTACAAGTAGATTTCATGTTGAAGGGCCTATTTTGCAGGATAAAACCACATTTATCATAGGAGGAAGAACTACCTACTCTGATTGGATTTTAGGACTCTTACCCGAAAATAGTGGATATTCTAATGGAACTGCTTCGTTCCATGACTTAAATGTAAGTATCAGTCATAAGATAGATGTCAAAAATTCCATTCATGCCTATGGATATTATTCTCATGACAACTTTAGTTTCAGTAATGATACAACATTCAGGTACGGAAATTTGAATGGATCAATCAAGTGGAGAAGTAATTTCAGTGAAAAGCACAGTATGGTTTTCTCTGTCGGATATGATAAATACGGATACACAGTGGATGATTCCTATAATGCTGCAACTGCCTATTCGCTTTCAAGCACAATTAAGCAAGGGTTTTTAAAACTTAATTTCAAATCTGTCCTAAATGAAAAACATACTTTTTCTTATGGGGTAAATTCAGTTTATTATTATTTAAAACCCGGAATGTATCATCCTTTAGGAGAAGAGTCTCTGGTTTTACCAAAAGATTTGAAAACAGAAACAGCTCTTGAGTCAGCAGCATTTTTAAGTGACAGTTGGCAGATTACAGATAAACTTTCCTTTGACTTTGGGCTGAGATATTCCTACTACTTGGCTCTTAATCCGACAAAACATTACGGAGGCCCTGAATACAGGATTTCAGGAAAATATTCTTTTTCAGACAAGTTTTCTATAAAAGCAGGTTTCAACAGTATGAGGCAGTATATCCATATGATTTCAAACACCACTTCCATTTCTCCTACCGATACATGGAAATTAAGCGATGAGGGGATAAAACCGCAGGAAGGATGGCAAGCTGCTTCCGGTATTTATTGGACTTTTGCTAATAACAGATATGATTTATCTGTCGAAGGATATTATAAAAGTATGTATCATTATCCGGACTATAAAAGTGGCGCTATACTATCTATGAATGAAAACTTATCTGAAGATTTGATAGAAACAAGAGGAAAAGCTTATGGCATTGAGTTCATGTTGAAAAAACCGTTAGGAAAACTTAATGGATGGATTTCATATACATATTCAAGAACTCTTTTGAAGGAAATGGAAGACAGAGGTGTATATACAATAAACGGAGGAGACTGGTATCCGGCCTCTCATGACAAGCCTCACGACTTGAAGTTTGTGGGAAATTTTCAATTTACGCACAGATACAGTATTTCGTTAAATCTGGATTATTCCACAGGAAGGCCAGTGACGATTCCTGTTAGCAAATATTATTATGCTGGAGGATACAGGCTGTTTTATTCTGATAGAAATGCATATAGGATTCCTGATTATTTTAGAATGGATCTTGCTCTTAATGTAGAACCGGGGCACTATTTGAAACAGCTAACTCATATGTCCTTTACTTTGGGCGTTTATAATGTTACCGGCCGGAAAAATGCTTATTCAATTTATTATACTACAAATGAGGGCAGAAAAATAGAAGGCCATATGTTGTCCGTATTTGCCACACAAATTCCATATATCAATCTTAACCTTAAATTCTAATGAGACAGTATACGTTATACATATTAATTTTTTTTTCCATGTTGTTAGGCTCATGTGTTTATCCTTATAATCCTGAATTGACAATACATGGTGACGATATCATTGTAATAGAGGGAGATATTTTGGCCGGAGAACAATCTGTATTCGAGATAACTTATTGTCAGGACCTGGACGAAAAATCCAAACCGGAATCAGTTAACGCGGACCTATGGGTGGAAAGTAATTCCGGTGATTTATATCCAGCAATAAAAACTATTGTGAACAGTAATTACATTTACAGTGTAGACACAAAAAATCTTGATTTGAATAAAAAATATAGAGTACACGTCGTTCCGATTTCTTCTCAAGATGTTTATTATTCAAATTGGCTTTCAATTCTCATTACACCTCCTATTGACAGCATATCGTACATTATTCAAGGAGATAATGAAAGAATGGTTTTTAATATTAGTACACACGGAGATGATCAAAACAGGTACTACAGATGGTCTTACACGGAAGATTGGGAGTATCACTCTTATTATTTTTCATATTTAGAATATAATGTCACAACAAATGAGATAACTGATATTCTTGGTATAAAAAACCGGTATTATTGCTGGAACGATAATGCTTCTTCAGAAATTATGGTAGCTAATACTTCTTCTTTAGTTGAAAACAGATTAGTAAATCAAGAATTATATCATATTCCCAGAACAAGTCTTAAAATCTCATATATATATTCAGTTGAGATTTCTCAAAAAGCTATTACCAAGGAATCATACATTTATTGGAATACTTTGGCAAAAAATTCCGATGAGACGGGTGGTTTGTTTTCCCCGCAGCCAAGTGAATTGAGGGGAAATATAGTATGTACAACGGATACAACAAAGGTTGCATTGGGATATATTAGCGCATCTACCGTTGAAAAACAGAGAAAATATGTGTATAATGCCGATACGAGGTTTTACAGGCCACAAATACAATGTGAAGATGCAATAGCTTTACCAGAAGATATGTGGTCATTATATTATATGGCCGACTATGATATTGTTTATAGTGAAGATTTGGGTGGTTCAGTCGATGTATATTGGGCAAAAAAAAGATGTGTTGATTGTACTGTTCAAGGTGGTTCAAAAAACAAACCTAGTTTCTGGCCTAATGATCATAAATAGAATATAAAGATGAAAAAAATAGTATTATTAACAATTACATTGTTTCTCGGGTTTGTACTGGTATACTCACAAACGGATGAGAGGATAATAGAAAGGGTATATATTTCAACTGATAAAGATTGTTATGTTGCCGGGGATGTAATGTGGTGCTCGGCATATTGTTTTGATATTAAAAACAATACAAAAGAGTTATCAAATTTAAGCAGTATAGCGTATCTTGAACTTCATTCAACTTCCGGTCTTGTTCAAACAGGTAAAATTGCTTTAATAAATGGACGTGGAGCCGGAAAGATAACCTTATCTGCAAATCTTCCGACCGGGAATTATAAACTGCTGTCGTATACCTCACAAAACAAGAACGAAGTGAATTTTGATATTAAAACGGCTAAGACAATATCTGTTTTTAACACATTTACAAAAGATAGGGTACCTGAAGGCGTTGAATTGATAAGTGGAGATAAGTATTCTGAAAAGTTTGATTCCATAAAATTTGAGAAGAGCGTAGGCAATTTTGAAATAATTCTTCCGCAAGAAAAATATTTCAGCAAATCTTCCAATATCCCTATTAATCTGAAAAATAACTCTTCAACAGGAGCTACCATAAATGTTTCTGTTTTTCATGACGATGATTTGATTACAAGTTTGCCTTATACTATAGATCAATTTATTAATACCACTTCTAAAATTAAAAACGTACAGTTCTCTGATGTTGCAATTCCGGAATATGAAGGTGAGATTATAAAGGCTAAAGTAGTTGGGCCTGATAGTAACAAAAAGGACTATCTTTCTCAAAAATATGCAGTATTGTCATCACCCGGAAATATGGATGACATATATATCTCAAGTATAGATACTTCCGGAGAAATAACTTTTTTTACAAACAATATTTATGGTGACAAAGATTTGTTTTGTGAAATAGAAGGATTGGACTCCACCCTGAATTGCCACATTGAACTGGAATCTCCTTTTATAGGGGTTAAAGTTTCGGATATACCAAAGCTTTACCTGTGTGGCGAAATGAATGGAAAATTGGCAAAAAGAGGAGTGAGTATGCAGTTGCAGAGGAGGTTTGATGCAGATACTCTCTATCAGTATCTTACCCTCAGAGAAAATCCTATATTCTGTTCTAACAGTACATCATCATATATTTTGGATGATTATACCAGATTTCCTTTAATGGAGGAAGTTTTTGTTGAATTCATACCACAGATAAGAGCCAGAAAGACTGAAAACGGCAAAATGGACATTCAGGTAAGAATGGAAAATGTTTTCAGAACATTGTATTTTTCAAAAAAGACATCACTCGTTCTCTTAGACGGAGTTCCAATTTTTGATCATGATAAAATATTTAAGTACGATCCTCTTCTTGTTGAAAGAATAGATATATATGCTGATTCATATTTATTGGGGAAAAGACAATTTGAGGGAATTATAAATATATCAACATACAAAAAAAATCTCCCATCACTTGTTTTTGATAAAAACGTAAGGATAATTAATTTTCAAGGGGCATCTTTCCCTATGGCATATACCTGTTCATCTATTTCCGGGAGTGAAAATTATCCGGATTACAGAGAAACAATTTATTGGCATCCGAATATTTTAATTGAAACAAAAGATGTCGATGAAATTGAGTGTGTAACTCCTGCTTATGGAGGAAAATTCACAATTGTAGTTGAAGGAGTAGATTTCAATGGAAATGCAATTTATCAAAAAAGGTCATTCGAAGTTAAATAGAAACCATAGATTTGTTTAGAACTTGTTTGTAAATAGGAATTTTTGTTTTATCTTTGCAACCCCGCAAAATTGCGGGAGTATTACATAAATAAAAGATTAACAACTATTTATGCCAACAATTCAACAATTAGTTCGCAAAGGTCGTGAGGTTATCGTGGAAAAAAGTAAATCTCGCGCGTTGGATGCTTGCCCTCAAAGACGTGGTGTGTGTGTACGTGTTTACACAACAACACCCAAAAAGCCTAACTCAGCTATGCGTAAGGTAGCTCGTGTTCGTCTTACAAATCAAAAAGAGGTCAATGCATACATCCCTGGTGAAGGACACAACTTACAAGAGCACTCAATCGTATTGGTGCGCGGCGGTCGTGTAAAAGATCTACCAGGTGTACGTTATCACATCCTTAGAGGTGCTCTTGATACTGCAGGCGTAGAAGGACGTACTCAAAGTCGTTCTTTATACGGAACAAAAAGGCCAAAAGCCCAAAAAGCAGCCGCTAAGAAGTAATTATTAACTATTTAATTTTTGAAGAAAAATGAGAAAAACGAAGCCTAAGAAGAGGATTCTACTTCCTGATCCAAAGTTCCATGACGTGTTAGTTGCACGTTTTGTGAATAATTTAATGCTACAGGGGAAGAAGAGTATCGCTTATTCTATTTTTTACGATGCGATCGATATGATCGGCGAGAAGATGAAAGATTCTGACAAGGCTCCTCTCGAAGTTTGGAAAAAAGCTTTGGAAAACATCACACCTCAAGTTGAGGTAAAAAGCCGTAGGGTTGGTGGTGCTAACTTCCAGGTTCCAACAGAGGTGCGTCCGGAACGAAAAATCTCTATCAGTATGAAGAATATGGTGCTCTATGCCCGTAAACGTTCTGGCCACTCAATGGCAGAAAAGTTGTCAGCAGAAATACTTGCTGCATATAATAATGAAGGTGCAGCATACAAAAGAAAAGAAGATATGCATAAAATGGCTGAAGCAAATAAAGCTTTTGCCCATTTTCGTTTCTAAAAAAGAAGAATGGTGTTTTAAATGGCAAGAGATCTTAAATATACAAGAAACATTGGTATCATGGCCCATATTGATGCCGGTAAGACTACTACCTCTGAGCGTATACTGTATTATACAGGAAAAACTCACAAGATTGGTGAGGTACATGAAGGGGCTGCTACTATGGACTGGATGGTCCAGGAGCAAGAGAGAGGTATTACTATTACTTCCGCTGCTACAACAGCGTTTTGGCACTATATGGGACAACAATACCAGATTAATTTGATTGACACTCCGGGGCACGTTGACTTTACCGTTGAGGTTGAAAGGTCTTTACGTGTTCTTGATGGAACAATTGCTACTTTTTGTGCCGTTGGGCGAGTACAGCCTCAATCTGAGACTGTATGGCGTCAAGCCGATAAGTATAAAGTTCCAAAGATTGCCTATGTCAATAAAATGGACCGTACTGGAGCAGATTTTCTTGCTGTAGTTGAGGAAATAAACGAAAAACTGGGGGCCCGCTCAATTCCTATCTGTCTCCCGATTGGGGCAGAAGATAATTTTGAAGGAGTAATTGATCTTATTTCAAAGAAAGCTTATTATTATAATCAAGGGAAAGAGCTAGTAAATTATGAAATAAAAGAGGTCCCGGCAAATATGGTTGCTGAGGTAGAAGAATGGAGAGGAAAACTTATTGAATCAATTGCAGAATATAATGATGCAATTTTAGAGAAGTTTTTTGATAATCCTGACTCTATTTCTGAAGAAGAAATTATTGAGACTTTGAGAAAAGCCACTATTGATATGGCGGTAGTTCCTACTTGCTGTGGTTCTTCTTTCAAGAATAAAGGGGTACAGTTCCTTTTGGATGCTGTAATGCGCTTTTTGCCATCCCCTCTTGATAAAGGCAATGTAACCGGAATTGATCCACGTGATGATAAAAAGATTATTCGCCGTCCGACGGTTGAAGATCCTTTCTGTGGATTGGTTTTTAAAATTGCTACTGATCCATATGTTGGTCGTTTAGCTTTTATCAGAGCTTATTCTGGGAAACTGGATTCAGGCTCATATATACTTAATACCCGTTCAGGCAAAAAAGAGCGTGTTGCGAGATTATACCAAATGCACTCCAATAAACAAAATCCTATTGAATTTGTTGAAGCAGGTGATATCTGTGCAGCAGTTGGGTTTAAAGAGTTGCGTACAGGCGATACAGTTTGTAGAGAAGACAAACCTATAATTTTGGAATCAATAACATTTCCGGCACCTGTTATCGGATTGGCTGTTGAGCCTAAAACTCAGAAAGATCTTGACAAATTGGGATTTGCTCTTGGTAAATTATTAGAAGAAGACCCTACATTTACTGTAAACACAAACGTTGAGACAGGTCAAACTATAATCAGCGGTATGGGTGAGCTTCACTTGGATATTATTGTAGATAGGTTGCGTCGTGAATTTGGTGTGGAAATCAACCAGGGTGCTCCGCAGGTTAACTACAAAGAGGCTATTACTACCAAGTATAGACATAGAGAATTATTCAAGAAGCAATCAGGTGGTAGAGGTAAATTTGCCGATATTATTGTTGAAATCAGTCCTGCCGATGAAGGCGTTAGCGGGCTTCAATTTATTGATGCAGTTAAAGGCGGTAATATTCCTCGTGAATACATTCCTTCTGTAGAAAAAGGTTTCAAAGCAGCAATGGTAAATGGTGTTTTAGCAGGTTATGAAGTGTCCGCCATGAAAGTAACACTTTTAGATGGTTCATTCCATCCTGTTGACTCAGATGCCCTTTCATTTGAAATATGTGCGCGCCAAGCATTTCGTAAGGCTTTGCCTAAATGTGGTCCTATATTGATGGAGCCTATTATGTCATTGGAAGTTGTTACTCCTGAAGATTATATGGGTGATGTTGTAGGAGACCTCAATCGTCGCAGAGGCCAGATTGTAGATATGGATTCTAGAGGCAATGCCAGAATCGTTAAAGCAAAAGTTCCACTTTCAGAACAATGCGGTTATGTTACCATTTTGAGAACTATTACTTCAGGTCGTGCTACCAGCACAATGGAATTTTCTCATTATGCAGAAGTTCCGGGCAGCATCGCTAAAGAAGTTATTGAAAAACAGAGTGGGAACAAGAAACATGATGACGATGACGAATAATTAAAAAAATAAATTATAATGAGTCAAAAAATCAGAATTAAATTAAAATCTTACGATTATATGTTGGTTGATAAATCAGCTGACAAGATTGTAAAGACAGTTAAGGCTACTGGGGCTGTTGTAAGTGGACCTATTCCGCTTCCTACAGACAAGAAGATATTTACTGTTAACCGTTCTACTTTCGTTAATAAGAAAGCGCGTGAACAGTTTGAGCTTAATTCTTTCCGTCGTTTATTGGATATTTATAGCTCTACACCAAAAACTGTAGATGCTCTAATGAAACTTGAACTTCCAAGCGGAGTAGAAGTTGAAATCAAGGTTTGATAAAACTTTGAAAAATAAGATTATCTTTGCACTTTGTACATCATAGATAGTTTCAGGTCCCATAGCTCAGTTGGTTAGTAGCACCTGACTCATAATCAGGGGGTCACTGGTTCAAGCCCAGTTGGGACCACAAATCGAAAAAACAAACCCTTGTAAATTATAATTTACAAGGGTTTGTTTTGTTTAAGGGGAATTTAGAGGGGCTTCTTTTTCTGTTTGTCTTTCCTGATTAATCATAATTATTTTTTTGTTCTTTTTATCTTCGTATGTAAAATCTTCGGATTTGGGGATTTAAACATTAATCATACCAGTGGATTCAGCTTCTATCGGCTCCACAATGAATGATAGATCAGGGTGGGCTTAAATCCCCTCTTTTTTATTTTAGTTTACAAAGGTGATTAAACGCTACTTATTAATTATTATTTAATTACCTTTAGTATCTACATAAACAAGTTAGCGGTTATTGTGTGAGTGCGACAGAAATGACAGATGTAGACAAACCTAAATGAAATAGAATTGAAAAATTTTCCAGTATTACAAACAGACCGATTAGAACTTGTGGAGATTAAAGACAGTCACCTGAGAGATATTCAGGATTTATTTGGAGATAAAAAAGTGACAAGATTTTACAATCTTCTCCCATTTGAGAATGAACAAGATGCCCAGAAATTTATAGACTGGTATCACATCAGATTTAAAGATGGACTAGCATTTCGCTGGGGAATTTCATTGAAAGGGGAAAATAAAATAATTGGAACAATCGGATTTAATAATTTTACCAAAAAACATAGAGCAAATATTGGTTATGATTTAAAACCCGAATATTGGAATCATGGATACATTACTGAAGCCTTAAAGGAAGTTATTGACTTTGGATTTAATCAACTTAAAATAAACAGAATTGAAGCTGAAGTTATGCAAGGAAATGGAAGTTCAGAAAGAGTACTAAACAAACTTAACTTCAAGAAAGAAGGCGTTTTGAGACAGTGGATGTTTTGGAATAAAAAGTATT
>JBAXYG010000028.1:0-10413 GCA_041670905.1 Bacteroidales bacterium | reverse complement strand
GGTCAAATATATAATTACTCCCAATGCTGTCAGTATTGTAAGAATAATGATATATGGTATCGCTGATACTTGATAAATTTCATCAAATTCCATCCATAATATCAGTGGCAAAATACCATAAATAATAAAAAGGATTGTACTTTTTTCTTCTTTAATTTGCTTGAGTAGTTGCTTTAACGGTTGCAAAGAAAAGTGTATTGACAGAGAAATCACAAGTGTAAGCCCTAAAGGTAACAGCCCAAACAAGCCAAATGTCTCAGACCTATTTAAAATCGGACTAGAAATCTTCATTAACATCGGACTTATTAATAGGCAAAACCCAATAGAATAAATAGACCATTTTGGAAAGTCCTTTACCCAACCGATCCCAAGTAATAGAAACATGGAAGCAATTGCACAAAAAAAGAAAACAATCTGATACGTCCTGTCTATATCCATACACTCAAACATCCATGATATTCCAAATAATAAAATCGGAATTATTGCTAAAATTGATGTTTTAATTGATTTTTTTGTTGTCATGGTTTTTTAGTTTTGATGATGAATAATGTTTACAGCAGGTTTCTTCTTATATCCAATTATTAATAATACCGACATCGCAATACTAAATAATACCATAAAGAATCCAAAGAGGTACTCTATTGTTGCTTCTCCATCCATAATATCATCAAGCAATGCAAATATCATATATAATGAGCCTAAAAAAAATATAGCCCCGAGAATTCTACTTATAATCACATTCTGAAGAAACAAATTTACTATTATTAACAAGGCGATACTGCCTGCTATTATATTAACTAATGTCATACTTGATGTTATTGCATAAGTAGCGAAACCCCCTATAAATACAATTGAAGGTAAATAAAGTCTAAAAATTTTCTTTAAGTCTAAAGTTCTCATATAATTTATTTTTTGTGAAGTGTTTTTATTTATTAAACTTTTCTCTTTCGATTTATAATTGTACTTAAGTTATTTATATATAAACCCAAGTCCTACGCCACAATCTTCTGCATGAATCTTTACATTTTTACCTCTAATAGGACGACAGACTTTTTCTATTTTTAGTCAAGCTAATAAGTTGAATAACCATATCGCATACAACAATATATAAAGTTATGATTTTTAATCTTTTTGCACAAAGAATTCCAAATATTTATTAACATCGTTTCAACATAGTATGTCCCTGTTTTGGTCTTTAAGAGTTATTACACTAAAATAAAAAAAGAGGCTGATTTTCATCAACCCCCTTTGAGTGCGGGCGAAGGGACTCGAACCCCCACGCCTTACGGCACTAGATCCTAAGTCTAGCTCGGCTACCAATTACGACACGCCCGCGATTTGGGACTGCAAAAATAAATAACTTTTTTAATCTTCCAAAACTTTTTTGAACTTGATTACAGCCCAATTTTCTTTTTCAAGATGAGTCACATATTTAAGTGAGTGTTTTTCTGCTTCACAGACCAACATCTGAATATCTTCCATATAAAATCCACTTACAAATAGTTTTCCTTCAGGACGCAATGAGCGAGAATACGTTACCATATCTTCAAGCAAAATATTACGGTTAATATTTGCTAACAGCAGATCGTACTTTCCGGCCTGAAGAAGAGAAGCATCTCCACATAATGTAAATACTTTATCTCCGACTCTGTTTCTATTTGCATTTTCTTTAGCTGATTTAACTGCAATATGGTCTATGTCAATTGCATGCACCGGAATTTTAGCTCCCATTTTTACTGATAGTATTGACAGAATACCTGTACCGCATCCCATATCCATAACCTGCAACCCTTTCATATTGGAACCTTCTTCAATAAGTGCCTCCATCATCAGATATGTCGTATTATGATGTGCCGTTCCAAATGCCATTTTAGGATCAATTATTATCTGATATTTTGTATGGGGAAGATTTTTATGGTAAGGTGCTTTTACTGTGCATTTACCATCCACAACTACAGGTTCAAAATCACTTTCCCACAATGCGTTCCAATTCTGTTCTCTTATCAGATCCGTGGTAAAAGAAAACTTAAATTCACTAAATGTGAATGTACTCAACATGGTTTTAAGATTTGCGGCAGAAAATTGTTCCTTAGGAATATACGCTTTCAGATACGGGTCTTCTATTGAAAAACTCTCAAAACCAAGCTCTTCAATTTCGGCAATTACCTGTTCGGCATAGTCCTCTTTGAAAGGGACAATTTCTATGCAAACCTCAATATATTCCATTTTAGAAAGAAACAGCTATTCCAATAAAATCTTCAGCTTTTAAAGCGGCTCCACCAATAAGTCCTCCATCAATATCTTTACATGCAAAAAGTTCTTTTGCATTTGAAGGTTTACAACTTCCGCCATAAAGAATGGATATTTCTTCAGCAAGAGATCCGAATTTACCCGCAACGAATTTACGTATGAATGCGTGAATTTCCTGAGCTTGTTCAGTTGTTGCAGTGACACCTGTTCCTATCGCCCATATAGGTTCATAAGCGATAATGATGTGTGCCATTTCCTCAGGTGTAAGTTGGAAAAGAACCTCTTTGATTTGTGAGCCAACAACATCGAAATGTTTTCCGGCATTCCTTTCATCAAGTTTTTCACCCACACAGAAAATAGGGCAAATACCCTCTCCCAATGCAAGTTTTATTTTTTTAATAAGTTTTTCGGATGTTTCCCCGTAATATTCTCTTCTCTCAGAGTGTCCAAGAATAGTATAAGAACAACCTGCTGATTTCAACATTTTAGCAGAAACTTCACCTGTATATGCCCCCTTCTCCTGATCGGCACAGTTTTGAGCAGAAAGACCTATAACTGTATCTTTTATAATTTCACAAACAGAAACAAGATGTGTAAATGGAGGTGCAACAATAAGTTTTACGTCTGACGGTACTTCTTTTAATTTGGATAAGATACCTTTTGCCAATTCATTTCCTTCTGAAACTGTAGTATTCATTTTCCAGTTTCCAGCTACTATTTTTCTTCTCATAATCTATATTTTAAAAATATTTGAACTTTATCTTTATCTTAGAATAGAAAGATGAACTCTTCTCTATATCGTGGCAAAATTAGAAATAAAATCAATTAACTTTGTAAAAACTTTATATGGGCATATCGAGAAAAAATAACACAGGATATTTTACAGCCATATCTATTGCAGTGGCAATATTCATGCTATCAGATGTGCTTCTCGGGTCCACTTCGATCTCTTTAACTGACTTATTTGCAGCTGTATTCGGAAAGAAAGGGCCAGGTCCAATAAACGATATTGTCTGGTTATTCAGAATCCCTAAAATGCTGACAGCTCTCCTTTCAGGGATAGCCCTGTCCATTTGCGGACTGCAAATGCAAACTCTTTTCAAGAATCCTCTTGCTGACCCATATATTCTTGGAATAAGCTCGGGAGCAGGATTAGGCGTCGCTTTTTTTGTTATGGGATCATCCGCCTTGGGCCTTACAATAGGATCGTCTTTGGGAATGAATATTGGGATGGCAGCCTCAGCATGGATAGGAGCATTAGTAGTTACTTTTATTATAATATCACTTTCACACAAATTGAAAGACAATCTCTCCCTTCTTATTTTCGGAGTAATGCTTGGATTTATCGGGAGTGCTTTGATTGGGCTTTTACAATATTTTTCTTCCGCATCCTCACTAAAAAATTATGTTCTTTGGTCTATGGGAAGTTTTGCCGGCATGACAACAGTACAGCTTATAATACTTGCGGCTCTTGTTCTTATAGGTCTTATCATCTCCATTTATAATATTAAAGATCTGAATATATTGCTTCTTGGTGAACAATATGCAAAATCTATCGGAGTGAATGTACAACGAACAAGGAACAGGATTTTGATTGTTGTTGCCCTTCTTGCAGGTGGAGTAACAGCTTTCTGTGGTCCAATCGGATTTATAGGAATAGCAGTTCCTCATATTGCAAGAATGTTATTCAAAAATGCCGATCATAAAGTTCTTATTCCTGCATCAGCATTGATAGGAGCTGCAATAATGCTTCTTGCAGATATAATAGCCGGACTGCCTGGAACATCAAGTGTAATTCCGATTAACACTGTGAGTGCTCTTTTAGGTATTCCAATAATATTATTTATCATCTTAAAAAAGAAATAAAATAATGCCAGATTTACTCTCAATAGAAGACCTTTCTCTTGGATACAATAAAAAAGTTATCTATAAAAAGATTAATGCGACAGCCTCAGATGGAGAGTTGATTGGTGTTTTCGGAGCAAATGGAGTTGGTAAAAGTACTCTTCTTAGAACAATAGCCGGATTGCAACCTATTTTCTCTGGAAAAATAATATTAAAGGGGATAAACTATAGAAAACTAAAACTTAAGGATATAGCTTCATCATTATCATTTGTTCCGGCTCAAATGAATAGAGCAAATAATCTTAGTGTATTTGACATGCTTGGTTTGAACTGTTATTTCAGAAGCAACTGGTTAGGCAAAATTGAAGATAAGGATAAGGATATGATAAGTAACGCCCTGAAACTTGTTGGACTTGATAATTATGGAGATAAGAATTCGGCTGAATTAAGTGACGGTGAATACCAACGAGCTACAATAGCTGGAGCATTGGTAAAAGATTGTCCGATAATTATTTTTGATGAACCAACAGCATTTCTGGATATAGCCAACAAGTATCAGATAACCGAACTGCTTGCTAAAATAGCCCAAGAAAGGGGAAAGACAATAATTTTTTCATCTCACGATCTTAACCTTGCGATTGAGTACTGTGATAAAATATGGTTGATGGGATACGAGTCCTTTTATAATGAAGCGCCGCAAACGTTAAAAAATTGCGGCGCATTCAACCAGTTGTTCACTAACAAAAATATTCTATTTGATCCTATTTCAAATACTTTTCATAAAGGCCCTCAATAGCCTTAGCTAATCTCATTACTCCTTCAACTATCTTATCATCATCTGCGTAAGAGAAATTAAGGCGCATGGTATTCTTACCGTTGCCATCACAATAGAATGCTTCTCCAATCACGAATGCAACATCCTGTTTAATAGCTATATTAAACAACTCTCTGGTATCATACCCTTCTGGTAATTTTAAAAACAAAAACAATCCTCCGTCAGGATTTGTCCATGTGACACCTTCAGGCATATAATCTTCAAAAGCCTTTATCATCACGTTTTTCTTATGCTTATATAATGTCTTTATCTTGACAAGATTTTTCTGAAAAGAACCCGAAGCCAAATATTTGGCAGCAACCATCTGATTGAAAATCGGGGTACACAAGTCAGCAGATTGTTTTGCTACAATCAAATGATCAATAATATTGTCCGCAGCAATTACCCAACCTAAACGAAAACCCGGTACAAATGTTTTTGAAAATGTTCCCAAAAGAATAACTCTATCAGGATTCATTGAATACATAGTAGGCTGGCTTTCTCCTTCAAACCTTATTTGTTTATAAGGACTATCCTCTATAACCAATAAATCATATTTTTCTGCGATATCAATAACAGATCTTCTTTCTGCTTCTGTCATTGTAATTCCTGAAGGATTCTGGAAATCAGGAATAGCATATATGAATTTAGGTTTTTTTCCTTTTGCAATCAACCCTTTTACTGCTTCTTCCAGACTTTCGTTTTCATGAAGTCCATATGGCTCACACTGATAAGACCAAAAAGCCTGTAGTGCGCCCAAATAAGAAGGAAGACCGCAAATGATAACATCACCCGGATCGATAAAAATACGGGACAGTAAATCTATGCCTTGTTGAGAGGCTGTTGTAACTAAAATATTTTTAATCGGAATATTAAGATTTTCTTCAAGATATAATTTTGATAACTCTTTTCTAAGAGTTACATCACCTTCAGTTGCACCATATTGAAGAGCTGCTGCACCATTCTCGTCCAGAACTTCAATCATAATTTTTTTCAACTCCTCTATCGGGAATGTTTCTGGACTTGGAAATCCGCCACCAAATGAGATAACTTCAGGTCTATTAGCAACACTCAGAAGATCTCTGATTGCTGACCTTCTCATACTCTTTGCATTAGCAGATAATAATTGATCGATTTTCATATAAATATTTTTTACAAAGATAATAGACTGTAACAAAAATACAAAATAATATTATTTTTTTAAAGTTTTTTTTTCGATTATGTTTCTATTTGTTGCATTTTAATACATTTTACTATTCCACAGTCATATACCTTTTTATCGGACAAATCTACGTTTTAAACTTGTATTTTGATTTTAGAAAAAATACTTATCTGCTGGTTTCGTGAAAAAACACTACTTTTACATCATGAAGAAATTATTCTTAATTGACGGTCATTCATTGATTTTCAGGATGTATTATGCATTCCTTCGCAGACCTATGGTAAATTCAAAAGGTGAAGATACATCTATACTGTTTGGTTTTACCAAATATTTGTTGGAGTTGATAAATAAAGAACACCCATCACACATAGCAGTAGCCTTTGATCCCCCGGCAAAAACTTTCAGGCATGAGATTTATCCCGAATATAAAGCTAACAGAAATGCTACACCGGAGCTTGTAAAAGCCGCATTAAATCCTTTGGTTGACATAGTAGAATCTCTTGGTATTCCTGTTCTGATGGAACCCGGGTACGAAGCTGATGATGTAATTGGTACGTTAGCAAAAAAAGGTGAAAAAAGTGGTTTTCAGGTATATATGGTAACCCCTGATAAGGACTTAGGGCAAATGATATCTGATAATATTTTCCAATTTAAACCCGGTAAATCAGGAGCAGAAAATGAAGTTATAGATAAAGAGAAAATATGTGCATATTACGGAATAGATAATCCTTCTCAAATTGCCGATATTCTCACCATCTGGGGAGATGCATCCGATAATGTAAAAGGAGTGAAGGGAATCGGAGAGGTTGGAGCCAAAAAGCTTGTTTCAAAATATAAAACTGTGGAGAATATCATCAAAAACCTGATGGAGCTTCCTGAAAAACAACGTATCGCATTTGAAGAAGCATTGCCTTATCTTCAATTAAGTAAAACACTTGTAACAATTAAAGCAGACATAGACATAAACGTTGACGAAAATTCACTGGTAATCGACATGTGCTGTAATGACAGAGTTTCCGAACTGTTCAATAAATACGAATTCAATTCTCTGAAGGGACTGCTTCCAAGCGGTAATATCACCCCAAAAGAAAATTTCCATAATTGCGTCAAGATACAGCAAGTAAGTAAAAATGAGATCTATGATTGTGCAAATTCAGCCTTACGTGTTTCAATAAAAGTTGAAAACGGAATAATTATCTCATGCAAAGACAAATACGCCATTTTTGAATATGGTGATCCACTGGCAAAAAAAATTCTGGAAAACTCCGACATAGTTAAAGTAGGATATGAAACAAAATCTGCCATCAACACTCTAAGGAAAAACAACATTTGTTTAAATGGAAAGTTGATGGATATTGAGATCATGCACTATCTACTTAATCCGGAAAGAACACACAAGCTTGAATTTCTCACTAATGGATATCTAAATTTAAATTTAGATATTATTTCTGATGACAATAATAAAAAAGAAAACATACTACAAGGAGATCTTTTCAGTTCTCAATCAATTATAGAGCAAAAAGAGGACAAAGAAAGATCAGCAAGAGAATGTGTAGTTCTTGATTCTCTATTTACACAAATAAGCAACGATTTGAAAGAGCAAAACCTTTCAGATCTTTACCTCAAAATAGAAATGCCTCTTATCCCTGTTCTTGCTCAAATGGAATATGAAGGAATCACAATTGATCCCAATCAACTTTTAGAATACAGCAAAATTCTGACACATGAACTTTCCCAAATTGAAGCTAAGGCAAGAACAATGGCTGATGAACCCACACTTAACCTATCCTCTCCACGTCAAATAGGAATTGTCCTGTATGAAAAGATGAATCTTAACCCCAGAGCAAAAAAAAACCAGAAGGAAAATTATCACACTGACGAGGAAACATTGATGGAGCTGATTGACAAGCATCCTATTATAAATGCCATTCTTGAATTCAGAGCGACAAAAAAATTACTTTCTACATATATCGACCCTCTTCCAGCATTGATTAATCCGGATACGGGGAAAATACATACAACATTCAACCAAGCCTTAACATCAACAGGACGCTTGAGTTCCGTTAGGCCTAATCTTCAAAATATTCCTATTAGAACAGAAAAAGGAAGGGAAATAAGAAAAGCATTCGTACCATGCAACCCAGATGGTTTTATTGTTTCAGCAGACTACTCTCAAATTGAATTGAGATTGATAGCGGAACTCAGTCAAGACGAAGGATTATTGGAAGATTTCAGACATGGTCAAGACATACACGCCTCAACAGCATCAAAAATATTCAAAATATCACCATTAGAAGTCACACGTGAACAACGACGACAAGCAAAAGTTGCTAATTTCGGTATAATTTACGGTATTTCGGCATTCGGCCTTTCTCAAAGACTTAACATTCCTAGAGGAGAAGCAAAAATACTAATTGATGAATATTTCAAAAACTACCCTAAAGTTAAAGAGTATATGGACAATGCCATAAAGAGAGGAAAAGAACAGGGATATGTTGAAACTTTATTTGGAAGAAAACGCTATCTACCGGATATAAATTCAAAGAATCAGGTTGTCAGAGGCCTTTCTGAGAGAAACGCCATAAATGCACCAATACAAGGAAGTGCGGCAGATATTATCAAAATGGCTATGATTAACGTACATAATCGTATCAAAAAGGAAAAGCTAAAAAGTGTTATGGTTTTGCAGGTACATGACGAACTTGTTTTTGATGTTATTTCATCCGAATTAGATATTATGTTGAAATTAGTAAAGGAAGAGATGGAAAATGTCTATAAATTATCCATTCCACTAATAGTTGATTGCAGTTATGGAAAAAATTGGCTCGAAGCACACTAGTTTGACGGATAAACAGTTGATAACACTTGCCTTGTCAAAAGACGAGGGAGCTTTTTCAATTTTGCTTACAAAATATAAAAATCAACTTCTATCTCATATTCAAGGTTATGTTCAGAATCTTGAAGATGCGGAAGATATATGTCAAAGAAGTTTTGAAAAGGCATTCATGAATCTTGATAAATACAATTCTGATTTTGCTTTTTCTACTTGGCTATACAATATTGCACAAAACGAAGCGATTGACCATATAAGGCGGAACAAGCTAAATATCAACTCAATATCTTTGACAGACAATTCGGAAATATACAGCATCAGCCATGAGGATACTCCTGAAGATATATTGATTACAGACCAAACTATGAATAAATTACTTGCAGGAATAAACCAACTCCCTCTAAACTATAGAGACGTTTCAATATTAAGATTTATTAAGGATTATGCATACGAAGATATATCCATAGCACTGAATATTCCATTGGGAACCGTTAAAACAAGATTGAATAGAGCACGGAAATTATTGACTAAAATCATTAACAAATAAGGATGGAAGAAATATTAAAATATTTTCCGAACATATCGGAGGAGCAGAAAGAACAATTTGCAGAACTTGGGCCAATTTATAGAGATTGGAATTCAAAAATAAATCTAATTTCGCGCAAGGATATAGACTATCTTTATCTTCATCACATTCTCCATTCTCTCGCTATAGCAAAAGCCTTTTCTTTTCAGTCCGGAATCAGAATTCTTGATGTTGGTACAGGTGGAGGATTTCCAGGGATTCCATTAGCCATTTTGTTTCCTGAAGCATCATTCACACTATGCGATTCGATAGGGAAAAAAGTAAAAGTTGCTCAGGAGGTTGCAGCTGCTATTAATTTGAAAAATGTTATATGTGTACATTCAAGATCTGAAGATATAAAAGAAGAATATGATTATATAGTATCACGCGCTGTAACTGAACTTGAAAATTTCATCCCATTGGTAAAAGGAAAATATACATCGGGCATAATATATCTAAAAGGAGGAGATTTAAACAACGAGATTTCAAACTGTATGAGCCGATACAACATAGATAAGAATAAGGTTACCCTCTTTGATATAAACAATTGGTTTAAAGAAGAGTATTTTGAAGGTAAAAAAATTATTTTTGTAGCTCGATAATTTGTATTTTTAAACAAAAGCATTACCTTTGCAATCCCAATAAAGTCAAAGCAGCTTTTCAAACATTTTATTGAGAAATTTTTTATTTGAAATAAATAAAAACAATATACAATGAAACGCACATTTCAACCATCACAGCGTAAAAGACGCAATAAACACGGGTTCCGTGAACGTATGTCAACACCTAACGGACGTCGCGTTTTATCAGCACGTCGTCGTCGTAGTCGCAAAAAACTGACCGTGTCTTCAGAAGATCTTTATTAGTTCTAATTAGAGGCAGTTTTGCAAAGGATATAAGGAAAGGCTTTCTCATAATGAGACAGCCTTTTTTAATAAGACCTT
>JBAXYG010000027.1:0-10721 GCA_041670905.1 Bacteroidales bacterium | reverse complement strand
ATGCAATATGACAGTATAGACGATTTCTCAAATAACGTAGAAAAAGTTGTCATGGGCCTTGATTTGGATAATTCTTTTCTGGATTTTAAAACTCTGGAAAGCTTTGCTCCTGGAATAGAAAAAATAAAGCTCAGACTTTACCTTACCGGAGAGGCTACCGGACCAGTATGTAATCTAAAAACAAATAATCTGAAAGTATATTCCGCTACAAAAAGAAGTTTTCTTAATCTTTCCGCTCATCTTTCAGGATTACCCAATCCTAAAGAAACCATAGCAAGCATAGATATTAAAGATTGTTATACTTATACCTCTGATGTCGCAAAAATAATAGATGAAGTAACTCCTGTTCCATTTGATCATGAATACATACGGAAACTTGCTCCGCTAGAAAAATTCACTTTCAAAGGAAGTCTTAATGGATTCTTTGAAGATTTTGTCGCATACGGAGAAATAAAGTCAAAAATAGGTAAAGTTAAAGTAGACTTTCTCTGCAAAAAAGAACAAAATGATGGTTATGAAGCTATCGGTCACATGACTAGTGAAGACTTTGACGTTGGAAAATTAATACAGAATGATTTAATAGGAAAGTTATCATGCAATGCGAACATTTCTGCTTATTCTTCAAAAAACAAATCAGAATCTGAGTTATATATTGAAAGTATAAGAATATCTAAACTTGGATTGAACAACTATGATTACACAAATATTTCCGCCAGTGGGAGTCTTAAAAACTCCGAATTCGATGGTCGAATAATCTGCAGTGACCCTAATTTGAATTTCATGTTTCATGGCCTTTTCGGATTATCAAACAACAATAATAATAGCCTTTACAAATTTAATCTTTCTATGGGGTATGCAAACCTTGTTGCTCTGCATTTTGATAAAAGAGATCTATCGGAGATTCAATTTTTAGCAGATGCCGACTTCACAAAAACGACTGAAGGAAACATATTTGGAGACATAGATATAAAATCATTAATTGGAAAAAACTCAACCGGGAAACATAATATCGGAAACATTAAACTAAAATCATTTTCTTCAAACAATAGTTACACCATAGAATTGTTATCCTCTTTTGCAACGGCAAAATTTCTAGGAACAGCACCTATATTCACTTTTGCGACAGATATAATAACATTATGCGGAAAAAGCCAACTTAATAACCTTTTTACAGAAAATAATAATGTTCCTCCTTTACCTCCGAACAACAACTACAGTTTTACTTTGAACACACATGACAGTAGACCTGCCTGTGAATTTTTAATGCCTGGATTATTTATTGCTGACAATTCTAATATTACAATTAAGGTTAACAGAAAAAATAACTTTGAAATAGGAATGAACTCAGAGCTACTTGCGTTTAATAATTTTTTTATTAAAAATCCGGCCCTTAAAATTTCAAATATAGACTCGTCAATTACCTCCATGATTAGTTCTGAATCAATTCAATATGAGGAAATTATTGCTAAAAACAATAAACTATCCGCTCAAGTTAAAAACAACACTATTGATTTGAAATATTCATTTGATAATGCAGATGAAACAGGAAACACAGCAGATGTCCGCACAATGATTTCCTTTCCAAATAGAGAAGAAGGCAAATTCAATATTCTTGCACATATTTTTGAATCACATTTTATTATCAACAATAGAAAATGGGAAATAAATCCTGCTTCAATATATTACAAAGATAAATTCATCCAAATAAACGATTTAGGTATTAAAAGTGAAAATCAATCCATAAATGTAAACGGAAAAATAACTAATAACAAGAATGATTCCCTTAAAGTCCAACTTCTAAACTTTGATGCTTCTATCTTAAACCCATTTATTAGTACAGAATTGAATATAAAAGGGATTTTCTCTGGAGAGGCAGATCTTTTCGCATTATACGGAGAGGCAGGGGCAATTCTTGATCTAAAAGGCGAATCAGTATCTATTAGTAATAAGGAAGTTGGAAAATTAAATATTCTCAGCAAATGGGATGATAACAAAAAGAGGTTTAATCTTTTAATAAACAACAAATTGAATGGACAAAATCCTTTGAATATCATAGGATATTACCATCCCCGAGATAAACACATAAATGCAAAAGCCACACTTAGAGACTTCACACCAGCCTATTTTGAACCTTTTTTAAACTCACTTGTTTCTGACATAAGTGGAACAGTATCGGGAGATATCACTATTGATGGTGCTATTGATAAATTAACAGTTATAAGCAATAACAGCTACTTCAAGGATTTAGGAGTAAAACTTCTTTTCACAAATGTACCTTATATTCTTAACGGTCCTTTTGATTTTAATAAAGAAAGTATTTCTTTCAACAATATTGAAATAAAAGATAAATATAAAAATATAGGTACTATAACAGGGGGGGTAGATTATAAATATTTCAAGGACATTTATTTCAATACTATAATTAATGTAGATAACATTCTTGCCATTAACACTTCAGTTACAGATAACGAATCGTTTTATGGTAGAGCTTTTGCTTCAGGACAAATACAAATTTCTGGACCTTTAAGCAACCTTTTACTCGACATAGATATCACTACAAAAGAAAATTCTACAATTCATATTCCGCTGGTAACTTCTGTAAAAGAGCAAAGTACCCTCCTCACCTTTATTAATAATTCTCCTGCAAAAATATCGCCTTTTGATTCTTTACGTACAAAAATAGTATCAAAAAAAGCACCTGCAGAACTTGATGTGAGGGTAAAAGTTAATGTCACACCAGAGGCTGAAGTCCATTTGGAAATAAATAAATCTCTTGGAGATGTATTGAAAAGCAGGGGGTCCGGACTTATTGACCTTAACATTAATAAGTCAAAAGATATTTTTGACATTAAAGGTAATTACAAAATAGAAGAAGGAAGTTATAAATTTGTATTTTTAGGCCTTGCTTCAAGAGATTTCGTAATCAATCCCGGCGGTACTATTAATTTCACCGGAGACATACTCCAGTCCGACCTGGACTTAACTGCCATATATAGAACAAAAGCATCAATCGGCCCACTTATCTCTGACACTACCTCAATCAGTACACGAAGAAATATTGACTGCGGAATTGAAATAACGGATAAACTATCTAATCCAAAGCTGAACTTCACCATAAATATTCCTGATCTTGATCCTACCACAAAAGGAAGAGTAGAGAGTACATTAAATACTGAAGACAAAAGATTGAAGCAATTCATGACACTGATACTTTCAGGAAGTTTTATTCCTGATGAACAATCCGGAATTGTTAATAATACTACCATACTTTATTCTAACGCAACTGAAATAATGTCTAATCAGCTTAACAATGTATTCAGACAGCTTGAAATACCTCTCGATTTAGGTTTTAATTATCAACCAGGAGAAAATGGTAAAGATATATTTGACGTGGCAGTATCAACACAGTTGTTCAATAATCGTGTAAATATAAACGGAAATATAGGAAACAGAGATTATGTAACCACCAATAATACCGACATCGTAGGTAACATTAATGTTGAAGTAAAACTGGATAAGAATGGAAGAATAAGACTCAATCTATTCTCTCGTTCAGCCGATCAATATAGCAATTACCTTGACCAAACCCAAAGGAATGGAGCAGGTATTGTATATCAAGAGGAGTTTGATACATTCAGTGAGTTATGGAGAAAAATCTTCTGGAGAAAAACCAGAAGAGAAACTTATGAAAATAAACTAAAGGAAACTAGTCACTGATAATTTATATAGTTACTTTAACAATCTTACCAATTTGTAATTTATCATACGGACGTTCTACTCTTATATAATTGCGTGTATAACCAAACATCAATCCTCCTTTTTTAGTACTCTCGAAAAGCACCTCCTCCTCCCTTCCAACGTTTGCCTCACAGAATTTATAATGCAGTTCTTCAGAGAGAGCAGTCAAACGTGCAACTCTACTGCTCTTATCAATCTCACGCACCTGATCTGGCATTTCTGCTGCAAAAGTATTTGCTCGGCGGGAATATGGAAATACATGAAGAAAGGCAGGCTTAATATCACACAGAAAGTTGTATGTGTCTTCAAAATCTTTATCCGTTTCACCTGGAAATCCTACAATAACATCAATACCAAAAAAAACATTTTCCATCTTGCTTCTTATCAATTGAACCTTATCAGCAAACATTTCTACATTGTAGCGACGTCTCATGGCAGCAAGTATCTTATTGCATCCGGATTGCAGAGGAATATGAAAATGCGGAAGAAATTTATTACCTTTTGCTATCCAGTCTACTATCTCTTCAGTCAAGAGATTTGGTTCTATTGATGATATGCGATATCTTTGAATGCCTTCAACATTATTAAGACTTTTAAGCAAATCAAGGAAAGATTCACCGGTGGTTTTTCCGAAATCACCTGTATTAACCCCTGTAAGTACTATTTCTTTTATTCCCATTAAAGCAATCTCTTCAGCTTGCCTCACCAATTGTTCAATTGGAACATTTCTACTCTTTCCTCGAGCTAATGGGATTGTACAATATGAACAATGATAATCACACCCATCCTGCAATTTTAAAAACGAACGGGTTCTTTCACCTGAAGAATATGCAGGAAATATCGTTTCAATTTTATTGATTTCACATGACATAGAAATATTAACTCCTCGTTGCATTTTTGAAACAATCTGAAACAAATCACCTTTTTTATCAGAGCCGAGAACCAGGTCAACACCTTCCATTTTCAGTATCTCATCAGGTTTCAATTGAGCATAGCATCCTGTTACTGCAATAATTGCTTTTGGAGCATTCTTATGGATTTTTCTAATAATATTTCTACATTTTTTATCGGCATGTTCAGTAACTGTACAAGTATTAATGACATAAATGTCAGCATTCTTCGAAGGTAAAACCTTAACATACCCGTTTTTTACAAATTCACGTGCAAGCGTAGACGTCTCAGAAAAATTCAGTTTACAGCCTAAAGTGACAAATGCAACATTTTTACTCATATTATTTAAAATGATAAAGTAACCTTTGAATACTCAACATGTCCGGATAAAGGTGGGTTTAATTTTGCTATACTAATTTTAGCAGATGTTATATGTGGAAAATTACTTTTTACTTTATTAAGTATTCGCCATGCTACATTTTCCAACAGATTCGAAGGTTTTTCCATCTCTGTTTTAATTACTTCGTAAAGATCAGAATAATTTAAAGCAGCTTCAATCATATCGGAATTGCAAGCTACTTCCATCGGATAGTCACACTCAATATTGACAAGAAACTTATTACCAAGCTTCTTTTCATTTTCAAAACAACCATGGAATGAGTAAAACTCCATATTAACCAATTCTATTCTTCCCATACAAATTTATTTATGATTGTAAAACAAAGACACAGGGTCTTTTTCCTATTTGCAAAGAGAGCATTTTCCATTGTCTTATAGTTTTTGTTTTAATGTAAGCCGTTGGTAACGTAATATCAGCAGCTACACAGACTCTTGTAGATGATTTGCAGATACTGAGAATGTCTCTAAAAAGAGCATCGTTTCTATAAGGTGTCTCAATTATTATCTGTGTTTGCTTCTGTATGGCAGAAATCTTTTCCAACTGCAGTAGTTTTGCCTTTCGTTCTTCACTTTTAACAGGAAGATACCCTGTAAATGCAAAACATTGACCATTCATACCAGAAGACATTAATGCGAGCATCAGTGAAGAAGGACCGACAAATGGCACTACATCAATGTCATACTGATGCGCAAGTTCAACCAACAATGCCCCAGGATCCGCAATGGCAGGAAGTCCAGCTTCAGAAATAAGAGCAGCATCTTCACCTGAAAGAAGTATTTTGACATAGTTTTCAATCTCCTCTATCTGAGTATGTTCACTCAACTCAAAAAAGGTGAGCTCATCAATTCTACCTTTAAATCCTACTTTTGAGAGAAATCTCCGCGCAGTGCGTATTTCCTCTACAAAAAAAGTCTTTATACCTGGTAAAGTATCAAAAATCGGCTGTGTAAGAACCTCAGTCGGATTATTGTCACCCAAAGGCGTAGGAATAAGAAACAGCCTCCCTTTCATAAAAAATTCAAATAGGTTTTGTTTGGGCAAAGGTATAGTTTTTTTTTATCTTTGTTAAATGAAATCAAGGATAACATTTTTAGGAACAGGAACATCACAAGGGATACCCATGATAGGATGCGACTGTGAAGTTTGCATGTCAAAGGATATTAAAGACAAAAGATTAAGAACATCTGCTTATATTGAATATTGTGGAAAAAACATACTAATTGATGCCGGTCCAGATTTCAGACAACAAATGCTACGCGAAAAAATAGGACATCTGGATGCAATTCTCCTCACCCATCAACATAAAGATCATACTGGTGGACTGGATGATGTCAGAGCTATCAACTATTTGGAAAACAGAGCATTCCCAATATATTGCGAAAAGAAGGTACAGGAATCGCTTAAACTTGAATACTCATATGCATTTTCTGAGTATAAATATCCAGGAGTTCCTGAATTCATTCTAAAAACAATAGATGAAAATCCTTTTAAAATTGATGATATCGAAATCATTCCCATTCGCGCAATGCATTATAAACTGCCAGTATTAGGATTCAGGATTGGAAATTTGGCATATATTACTGATGCTAATTACATTCCTGATGAAGAATATAAAAAAATGAAAGGAGTCACAGTTTTTGTTCTAAATACTGTACGTTTCGAAAAGCACATATCACATTATTCAATCCCAGAAGCAATTGAAGTCGCAAATAGAGTTGGTGCAAAACATACCTATTTTACCCATTTATCACACCAAATCCCAAAACACAAAATATTTTCTAAAATGTTGCCGGAGGGAATAGAGCCTGCATATGATGGACTTATCGTAGATTTTTAAAAATATAATAACATATTTAGCAATGAGAAAGATACTCACCACAATAACACTTTTGCTAAGTGCCTCATACCTATTCGCATGTACTAATCTAATTATAACAAAAGGTGCTTCAGCCGATGGCTCAGTTATGGTTTCATATGCTGCAGATTCACACACAAGATATGGAACACTTGTTCATTACGCTGCAGCAAAACACAAAAAAGGCACAATGCTGCCTATATATGAATGGGGAAAGGAAAAATATCTTGGAGAAATACCACAAGCTGCATATACTTATAATGTTATCGGAAATATGAACGAACACCAGGTCGTAATAGGAGAAACCACATGGGGTGGACTTAAAGAATTTAGAGACCCTGATGGAATAGTCGACTATGGCTCACTTATATATATTTCACTTCAACGTGCCCGTACAGCACGTGAAGCTATAGAGATATTCACATCACTTGCAGACGAATATGGATATGCTTCTTCAGGAGAATCTCTATCTTTTGCCGACCCACATGAAGCATGGATTCTTGAAATAATTGCTAAAAAGCCTAATATAATCAACGGTAAAAACATCAATAAAGGTACAGTATGGGTAGCAGTCCGTATTCCAGACGGATATATATCTGCACATGCCAATTGTGCCCGTATAACTACATTTCCACTTAATGACCCACAAAACTGTCTTTATGCAAAAGACGCCATCACTCATGCAAGAGAACTTGGTCTATTCAACGGAAAAGATGAAGATTTTAGTTTTGCAGACACATTCTGTCCTCTTAATTTTTCAGAAATGAGAGGTTGTGAAGCAAGAGTGTGGAGTTTCTTCAACAAATATGCTGAAATGAATATGTCAAAATATATTGACTATGCTTCAGGAGAAAATTCTAAAAACCGTATGCCTTTATATGTGAAAGCAAAAAATAAATTATCAGTAAAAGATGTTGCTGATATGATGAGAGACCACTATGAAGGTACTCCTTTCGACATGACTAAAGATATCGGAGCCGGAGGAAATACACTTCCATATCGCTGGAGACCTATGAGTTTTAAAATAGATGGTGTAGAAATAACAAATGAGAGAGCAATTGCAACTCAACAGACAGGTTTCTGGTTTGTAGGGCAGTGTAGAGATTGGCTCCCGGATGAAATAGGAGGCATTTTCTGGTTTGCAGTAGACGATGCAGGAACTTCTCCGCTCACACCTGTATATACTTCATCGAAAAATATCTCAGAACATTATGCTGTTGGTAACGGCAGTATGATAGAATACTCCCCTACCTCAATGTTCTGGGCCACAAACAGAATTGCTCAATTTGCATATTTACGTTATAATCAAATAGGCTTTGAGGTAAGAGATATTGTTGATGCTCACGAAAAA
This sequence comes from Bacteroidales bacterium, assembly GCA_041670905.1. Taxonomy (GTDB): domain Bacteria; phylum Bacteroidota; class Bacteroidia; order Bacteroidales; family UBA932; genus JBAXYG01. Next base: position 2,486 of record JBAXYG010000027.1, on the reverse strand, counting down.
GAAATGATTGAAAAAGTAAAGCAAGTGGATAAAGAGGCTCTTGCTCTCTATAAAAAATCGCATAAAAAAGTAATAAAATATGTAACACATTTTTCCGTTGACCAAGCGAACAGACTGTTCAAAAAATGGGATTCTCTTGACAAATATTTGTTGGTAAAATATATTGACGGAAACACAAAACTTCAAAACGAAAATGGCACTTTCAAAACAAACGGATATTCAAAAAATATTCCTCCGACTCCGATGTGGCCTGGTTATACTGATACTTTTAAAAGGGCAGTCAAAGAGTCTAAGTTTCCTGCTTCCCAGAGGTAACCTTCAACATGAGTAAATCCCATTTCACTGAGCAACATCATATATCCAGAAACCTGCCTCTCATAAGATTTATGTTTAATGGGGCCAAATTTGTAATCTATGACAATCGCTTTTGTTCCGTCAACAAGCACCCTGTCAGGCCTGCTTACCGAACCATCAATGTTTATGATGGATAGTTCATTATAAGATGAATATGTGTTGTCAAACCAATGTTTATCCGATACCGATTCGATAAGTTTCTCCATATAATTGTAAGTTGAGTCAAAAGCATCACGGGATAACTCTCCATCATATATTGCATCTTCAATACTCTTTTTCAAGTCATTAATGGAGTTTATTCTTGAAAGAATATTATGCATAACTATACCTCTTCGCCTATTATTATCTACATCAAAAAAATCACCACCTCTTAATGAAAGTTTCAGCCTGTCACCGATTGGTACAGATATAAATTCGTCCTGCATCTCTTCATTTACGGAAACATTTTCATCCGTTTCATTTTTATACCACTTTCCAATCTCCATTGTTCCGTTATTATCCAATCTGTCTTCGAAACATTTATAAAGAATATCAGACATTGAATCAGAAGAATATTCACCTTTATTATTTTCTTTAGGCTTAGGAGCAAATATTATCAATTCGTTTTTTGCACGGGTAAATGCTACATATGAAGTATTAATACTGTCAATATAAGAATACAACTTTTCCTGTTCATATTCTTCACTAAAAATAGTATTTTTTAATGCTGATGAGGCTTTCAAGGGAATAAGACCTATCTCACTAAAAGGCTCAATCTGTGGTTTACACCATATATAATTGTTTTGACCGCCGGAAGGAAGAAATTTTTCTTTAAAAAAAGGAATAATTGTAGCCTTAAATCCAAGTCCTTTCGACTTATGAATTGTCATAATTCTGATGGCGTTCTGTCCTCTAGGTGCAGATATTGGGCGTTTTTTCCCGGAATCATCCCACCATTTAACAAAACCATTTATATCTGAACCATATTTTGAAGTATAATCTAGAACAGCATCCATAAAGGCATGAATAAAAGGTATTTCTCCATCTTCGTATTTTTCCGGGAAGCATCTTATTATCTCCTCACAAATATCATATAGCGACGAATAATTAATATTTGCCTCAACTTTGATTCCGGAAAGTTTGATATTGTTTACCTTATCTTCAGGGTCAAGTAAATATTTTAATGAAGCTACGATTCTTCCAATAAATTCCGAAGAACCAATAAATAAAGAATCCTCTGTAACGACTGCATACCCTTTTGCAATTAACACTCCAGCAACTTGAGCCCCTTCAATATTTTTGCGAACCAGTATTGTTATATCTTTATAATCATATCCAGAATTCTTCAGATTATTGATTGTATCTGGCAAGAGTGTCAATACTTTCTTCTGCCACTCATCTATTTTAGAAGAGTCATTATTAGTGCTTTTTTGTTCAATAAAATTGAGTTTGACATGTCCTTCCTTTCCGGATATTTTTATGGAATACTTTTGTCTGGAATCAGCATAGATTGATTTAATCTTCTCTATCTGCAGTATTTCACCCACTTTACCGAACAGTTCATTATTAAAATCCACGATTTTTTCACAACTACGCCAATTCTCAATAAGCGGTATCTTATCAACACCAAAAGTTTTACCTATTCCCTCTTCCAGCAAATTCCAATCCGACCCACGCCATCTATATATACTCTGCTTTACATCTCCTACAATAAGATTATCATTGCCTGATGCTATACTATTAAAAAAAAGAGGTTTAAAATTATCCCATTGCAATACAGAAGTATCCTGAAATTCATCAAGCATCAAATTATCATAACGGCAACCAATTTTTTCATAAACAAAAGGAGTATCGCTCCCGTCAATAATTCTATTCAAAACATCAGCCGTTTCACCTAAAAGAACTACATTATTATCTTTCAGATATTTAGTAAGAAAACCGTAAATATCGGCAAAAATACCCACCAAATATATATTTTCGTTAATTAGCAAAGCTGTCATATAACTCTTATATCCATCTTCAAACAGCTTATTAATCTCACCTATAACATCATTAAGCCCACCATCATATGAACATTTTATTTTTATTTTCAGAGAATCGATATCACCACTCTTATACCAAATATCAATATTATCATACAAATTAATAAAAGT
>JBAXYG010000026.1:0-10892 GCA_041670905.1 Bacteroidales bacterium | reverse complement strand
CGGAGTAACTTGCAGAGTTCATATAAATATACGAAGCGTCAACTGATGTAGGTAATCGTTTAACAGACTTTGCAGCAGATTGAACACATTCCACACCGTCAAGAATCCACTCTTTTGCAATATGCCAATATTTGGTCCCTGATGTTTTTCCCGGTTCAAATAATTCCCAGGCAGCCGCATTCGCCAAATAATTAGCAACCCCCATTTCAGGTCTGAAAATAACTACAGCAGGACTGCTTATAGAGAAAGACCATGCAGATCCCAATCCGGCAATTATTCTGATAAGAGGAGGAACTCCTGCCGCTATTTCATGTCCAGTAAGCCCATCTTCATAAAATCCGAAATGCGCTTTAGCCAGATTAAGGCCGGAAGTAGCTCTTTGAGTATGATCAACAGCACAATATGCCAATACACATGACTCTCCTGGAGCCAAAGGATATTGTGTCCCATTTCCAGGTATCATCCAAACCATACCGGCAGCTGGAATTGTATCTTTATCGGCCCATGAATTACTCCCAGTAGTTGAATTATATGGATAAACTGTTGTAACACATATAGAATCAAGGTATTGAGTTATAAGACCATTATTGTAAATCTCAATATATCTATCCTTCGTATAACTTTTCCCTTCAAGTGTACTTGACCCCTGATAATATATTTCTCTAATAATTAAAGGGTTAGGAATATTAACATTTAATTCAAGCGATATTTCTGCAACATTGACCGAGCCATCATCTCCAATAATTCCATCTTCCGTCAAAAGGAACTCTGACTTTGAAGCATTTACAGAAACACCTGTATTATATTGAGCAGATGCTAAAACATCATATTTACCCGGTTGTACCACAAAAGTCACTTCTCCATTATTATCAAGATGATTTGAGTAAGAAAAAGCATTGGATTTATTTTGCAGTTTAACCTCTATTTCCGTTAAATCAAGCCCCTCAACAGCAATATTGCCTTGTGGTGCCGATATTTTTATTTTAAGTGTTGCCTTTGTGTCAATTTCCTCCAAACAGGAGGTCGTTATCAATAAAAGAGCAAATAATGGTAATAATAATCTTCTCATATTCTTACTCTATTTAATTGTTATTTTTACTTCAGCACCGAAATAAATCGGCGTATTTTTATCTTGAGCATATCCTGTCACACTATTTTTTACTCTTCCTTTAAAATTCAGAAAATTATTTGCATAAAAAGATATTGTGGCAAGTTTTTTAATTTCTTTTGTCAACCTAAGATTAAGAAGACCGTAAAAAGGATACCCGGATTTTATATAATATGTAGGGGTATTGGTAGTCATTATAAGATTTCTGTATTGAGAATCCTGTTCCATATCTTGAGTGAAAGCAGTCACATTACCTTTTCTATCCATAATATAAAGAGGATTAATCTTCTTTACATGAGTCTTATCTTTTAAAGCCTCCTCTCCTGAAACTCTCACCCCATTATCATCATAATAATAGACCTGACTGTTTCCCAAATAAGTATTTTCATATACAGTGTTTTCCATAAATACCATCTGCATGGTTAATGTAACCACCATAGCAATTTGAGGTATATGTGTAATGAATCTTACATTTGTAGAAAACTTTTCTTTTATCGTATTATTGGAAGAAGTATTTGAACCGGCATATATTCCTACATACGGGAAACTTCTTCCGCTAATCATTGAACCATAGAGATACTGTGACATTTCATCTCTCATAGTAGCTATGTTCATATAGGCACCACTCACATTGATACTCGTATTAATTGCCTTAATCTGAGGAAAATCCAATGTGAACTCAACGCCCCATTTGTTATTGCTAATACCGTTTGCCGGTATTAAATAGGACATGAAAGTAGTATCTGAAATAGAAGGCAACTCCTGCCCTGCTACATATATATTTCCATTGCTATATACTGGATTAACACCAGAACCAAGAATAGTTTGTTTTGGAACTCCGTTTGCCCATTCGTATCCGTATCTTTTATATACTACGGGAGTATACTCTGTAACGAATCCATACCCGTTTGTAAGTTTTTCATTATAATAAACAAGGCTGCCGGAAACAATATTTGCATCAAAATCAATTCCAAACTCTAAGTTGACAGATTTCTGAAGTTTTAAATTACTATTAGCGGTTTCAACTCTTTTTGTTGTGATTACCGCCAGTCCGAAATTATTTGCGTCTATATCATTATAAGAAAATGAAACCAAATCAGAATAAGCGTCTTCAGGATATAAATAAACCATAGATGGCATTTTATAAGAGATTCCCCAACCGCCTCTTACACTTAAGTTTCTGAATCCTTGTCTTTTATTTAAAATGACATATCTCGCATTAAAACGAGGCTCAAATGCTGATAAATTATCTGAGATAACTCCACTTGCATACACTCCGGAAAACCGAGCACCTGCCTGAAGTTCTAAATACTGCTCTCCAAAAGAGTATTTTAACTTATCCTCGGCAAATGCAGTATATCTATATAAAAAAGGTATATCTTTAAATGTCCTTTCTCTGTATGATGCAGTACCGGGTGATGGTGGAAGAGTAATATCAAAAACCTTTCCTTCTCCCAAATTTCCTTGCATCATATATTCCATTCCTATCAGCACTTTATTACTTACATCTCCATATTTTCCAAATTGAGTAGCCATTATTTTTGCCTGGGCATCAACGGGAGCACCGAAAACCTCAACATCTGAATAATATTGAAAAGGGGTAAAGAACCCTATACTTTCTCCATCCAACATTGTGGTAGCACTTGGTATTCTACCTGCTGAGACATAGCTTTTATTTCTTGAATACTGATCGGTATATCCTCCTGAAAAAATATATTCAACATTAGTAATCCAAGGTTTATTTATAATCCACTTACCATTTACATTAAGTCTTAATCCCATATCTTTTTCGACTTCAAGTTCATCAAGAAAAATATCAGGATCACTTGCACTTGAAGCTTTTGCGTAATTAGCACTCAATTTTGCATTTAAAGTAAGTTTCTTTTTAAAATTATTGGAATATCCAACTTGAAAATTAACCCTGTCATATTTATCAGAAACAGTTCGTACATCCTTATAGGCCAAAGCATAGTCAACATCAAAATTCATTACTCCATTTTTCTCGCCAAGAGAAAAACCTTTTCCAGCATAAACCTGTTTAAGGGCAGGATCTGCTTTAACCCGAAATTCCCATGGTGTAACACCGGCTTTTGTTTTTACTACAACGGCACCTGATGTCATATTTCCGTATTCGGCAGAGGGAACCCCTCTGATAACTTCAATAGACTCGATGTTATCAGTAGATACCTGACGTGCATCCACACCCCCTCCTGCTGTTGATTGTCCGCTAGTTGTCGTTCCACTATTTAACATCTGCATATTTGCGTCGTTTGAAACGCTGGCACCGTCAATTATAAGAGCAGTACCCACGACATTTGCAGAATTATTGCTAAAATCCCTGATAGAAAGACTATTAATGCTTGTTAAATTTGGATTTGCAGTAACACTACCGGGAAGAAGTTGCATGACGTCCTTTAAACTTGAAGGCTGAATATGTTCCAAAGTCTGTTTTTCGATTTTAGAAGAAGAGTTCATCTCACCTCCTTCTTTTGCCGTAACAACTACTTCTTGCAAAGATAAGCTTGAAAGGGGCAATGAAATACTAAGGGTAATATTAACATCCTTAATTTCTATAGGTGTAATATTAGTTTCATATCCCAGCATACTAACCTCAATAGTATATTTCCCTTTTGGAATTCCAGTTATAATATAATGACCTTTGTCATCACTTGTAGACCACAGTCCAACCTCCTTTATTACAACTGTTGCCATATAAAGAGGCTCGCCAGAAGATCCGTCCTTGATATAACCATCAATAGACAACTTATTGCTCTGAGCAAATACGTTCAGAGATATCATCAGCAATAAGAGTGTAACGAAAATTTTTCTCATAAGCGTTATTTTGTAAGTTGCAAATTTATAAAAAAAAAGTGGGTCGCCCCACTTTTTCCCTGTTTCTCATATGATTTAATCACTTACTCAATCATTTATGATATACAAAGATCTATCTGCTATTGAGCATTTTTAATACAACGAACTGAATTTCCGCCAAAGTTAGATGTATTTGCAATAGTAAATCTTTTATAAGTTGCTGTATTTGTCTTCATCATTCCCTTGTTTTGAGAAGTAACTGCTCCGGTCTCTTCTTTCACTGAATAAGAACTCATAGTAGAAGTAATAAAATAACCAGGCATTACAGTCTGATAAGAAGCTGTTGCAATAGAATTACTTTTAAATCTATAGCCACCAACAACCGGGTTAAATCCTAATTGTTCCAAAGCTGCAGTAGGAGCACCTTTTTGAGTTTCTGCATCCCAAACCAAATCAAGTAAAGCCTGTGCTTCTGCCTGAGTTGGAATATGCCATCCAGAAGGGCAAATGCCTTGGACTCCTTCAAATGTACCTGAATTTGCTTCAGTTATTTCCGAAATATCCATTGCAGTCGCTGTATCATACAAATATCCGTATTTTTTTACATCTTCACTACTTGTCATAACAACATCTTCATCTACATCAAACGGATACCATATTCCACTCTCAGTTGTAGGATCACTTGAAACACTCTTCCCTGAAGGAATATAACGAAGATTCTCTACCATCCACCATCTGTTACCAAACTTTTTAATCTTATATGTGTCATCACCAATTTTAAGTCCCGGAGATTCCTGAGTAATGATAGTTGTAGCTTTTACATTAACATCTGCTGTAATAACAAAACTTACAGTGAATGTTTGTTCAGAATCAGAAGTAGATTCCGGAACAGTAGCAATAACAGTAGCGGCAGCATCTCCACTTGCAGGTGCCAAAGTAACAGCAGAATTGTCGCAAGTTGCAGTCCACGCCATATTTGCAGTAACTGCAATAGACACTGCACCTCCCTCATAAGAAATATTTGATGTTGACTTATCCACACTGATTACAGGAGCAGCACCTTGAGTTATAACAACACTCTTTGTAATTGTTTCCTCTTCACCTACCATTGTAAAAGTGACTTTAATTGTCTGAGTTGAAGTAACTGCAGTTTCGGGAACTGTAACAGATACAGTAGCACTTGCTTCACCACTGGTTGGAGAAACGGTTACAGCAGAATTATCACAAGCTGCAGTCCATGGTAAATTAGCAGTCAAAGAAATAGTAACCATACCACCTTCAAATCCAACCTCTGCGGTAGTTTTATCCACACTCATTTCGGGAGTAACCACTTTTTCACATGCTGTGGCCATCATCACAACGGCCAATACAAATAAGTAGATTCTTTTCATTTTTTTATGATTTTATTAATTTTTTTTATATAAAGACATAGAATAAATATTGTCTTACTACTTTTATACGCATCAAAGGTATAAAAATTTTATAACTTTGCCTTCAATATCAAGATTATGAAGAAATTTTTGCCAATACTACTTTCCGTTGTTTTCGCCATAATTATAGTAGCTCAGTTTTCCTCTTGCGAAAAATATGTACTTCCCTCTCTGAGTCTAAGTCAGGATACTTTAACATTCAGTCCCGAAGCGCAAGACAGCGAATTAATTATTGAGACTAATGTTATATGGTCGGCAGATAATACTTCAAATTGGATAATACTTAATCCAAGTGAAGGAGAACTTAGTGATACCATTACTATCTCAGTTACAAAAAACGATACTGGAGATAAAAGATCATATAAAATTTCTTTTAATACTGAAACAATAAAAAAAAGTATTGTAGTAATCCAAAATACCCCAGAGTTGTAGTTCCAGGGTTATATGGTTTAATTTACTTTTCCTTGTTTAATTACTTTTCCATGATCATTGACTATTGCTCTTAGCCATCTTTCACGATTCTTTGGACGCCACGGTCCGGCAGGGATACTTTTACTTGAACCATTATTCTTAAATGTTCCATCTTCATTTTGGTATTTGATATTACCATCCATAAACTTTACAAGTAAATATTCATCAAGGCCTTTCCATTTATTAAACAAATTTTGAGAACATTCTTTTGAAAACTCAGTAAGGTAAGCAAGTGCCTGTTTCTTATTTCCGGCCTGCAACATTTTAATCGCCTTTTCATCTACAAATGGAACTTGTGCAATCCTTTCATTTTCATATTTATCTGCTACTGCACGAATTTCAGGGGCAACTCTATCATAGAACAAATATGCAAAATGAGTAACTCTATTAAATAACCAGAAAGCAGAAGTAGGAGAATATTCCATCATATTACCATTACCAACAGCTAAACACTCGGGAACTGAAGTAATATTAGAATATATAGGAGTAAGAGCAGAAGTAGCAGCATCATCAACACCAAACCAAAGAAGACCACCTACTTCATCAGGCAGCCATCCTCGTGCTTGTCCTAAAATCCAAAAACCAGTCTGTTGAGTTGCTATCGCGCGTTCAAATACATATGTTTGTCCATCAACCTCAAAATCCATTGGGCGCCATCTATATGGGATTTTACTCTGGCCGGCACCTACATCTTCGGTCATATCCATAGAAGTACCTTCGAAATGATCTCTCATAACATCTGCAAGCTCTTTAACGTCAACTTTTTTGGCCGGTTTGATATATAGAGGCATTTTATTCTTTGAATTGCTACCCATAGCATAATCAAGATAATCAGCAGCATCGCGAAAGTGTTCACTATACCCATCCGACCATACAAATTTACCTTTACCTAAAATATTGAAAGCGGACCATACTCTCGCTTCACATCCCCTTAATGCTCCCCAATCAACAGGAGCATATGTATCACAAAAACTAAAATCTTTGTCTTCTCCTTGAAAATAACCATTATTGCGTGCAAACAATATTACATCTTTAGCATACAAGCAATTCTCGGGATCATTCAAGGAAAATTTATCTATTCTGCTCTGATTAGCATGTGCAGATATATATCCATCAGGAATGCGGACAGCAACCCAAACGGAACCAAGTTCTTCACCCTTCCCCACTATTTCCATTATCCAAGCCTCATCCTTGTCTACAACGGAAAAAGACTCTCCTTCAGATGGAAACCCGTATGTCTGCATAAGATTGTCCATTATAAAAATTGCCTCACGTGCCGTGCTGGCCCGTTGCAGAGTAATATATATTAATGACCCATAGTCAACTACCCCTTTTTTATTAGGAAGTTCATGTCTGCCACCAAAAGTTGTCTCAGTAATGATTAATTGATGCTCATTCATGTTTCCAACTGTCTGATATGTATGTTCAACCTGCGCTATCTGTCCTTTATATTCTCCTGTATCCCACTCATATACATCCAACATTGAACCTTTAGGAAATGTTCTTGCTGGACTAAAATAAAGTTCCCCATATAATTGATGTGAATCGGCAGCATAAGTTACCATACAGGATCCATCTTTTGATGCCCCTTTGGTGATTAGCACATTGGTACAAGCCTCAGCAGATGTATTAAAAATAAAAACTGATGTTGTAACACAGAATAAAATTTTAAAGAGATTTGTCATAATTCGTTGTATTTATTTTTTTTAACTTTGTCTATCACAAATATAATTATAAACTGAACACTTATCTATAATGTCAAACTTAAAAATTATCCTAACAATTGCCGTTATACTGACGTGCAATTCCATAATTTCAGCTCAAAATCCGCAGAATGAAGAAAAGATTAACATTCCCGAAATGGCTGCAAAAGAGGCTGATAACCTAATGGGTCTTTTTAAACTGGAAGAATATCAGGTATTTCTTGTCGATTCGGTTTTACAAGCAAATCTTCCAGTGATGATAGAAGAAATGACTAAGATAAAACAATCAGGAGCTAGTAATCAAGAATCATTCCAATATATTTCCGATAAATGGCTTGACAAAACGGATGAGGCATTCTTTAAAATATTCACAAAAGAACAGTGGAATAAATATTTGAAGTCATCCTACGGAAAAGAAAAGAAAAAAAGAGATAAACGTCTGAAAAAAACTATTAAATAGTAATGAAAATCAATATTAAAAAAGCATTCCCGTTATTTTTTGGCATTGCTATATGGGTATTTTTTGCTTTTATATATAAATATCACCTTCTGTATATTGAAAAAATGCAAATGTTCCTTTTTACAAAGGATTATTTCACAGAAACCGTGAGGCATCCGGGTGGATTCGGTGATTACATTTCGCGCTTTTTAATACAATTTTATTATTATCCGGCTATAGGTGGTGCAATATTGGCACTGCTGTTATGTTCTCTCCAAAAAGAAATATTCATTTTTTGCAAAAACATCAATGGAAAGGATTATTTATATCCTTTAACTTTTATCCCTTCTTTTTTTTATTGGGCATTGATGTGTAATGAAAATTTCACCTTAACAGGGCTAATAGGACTTATAGGTGCAATATGGATTACCAACATATACTTAAGAAACAAAAAAAACAATGCCGTTTTTAGAGGATTATTCTCTTTTCTTATTATTCCTGTAATTTGGTTATTATTTGGAGGTACAGCTATAGTTACTTTTGCTTTGATTTTGATTGCTGAATTTTCAATAAAAAAGAAATACAACATAATCGTCAGTTCACTGACTGTTATTTCTGTAATAGTCACTGCCATTCTTGCTCCTTCTGTTTCTCCCCAGGTAACAAATTCTAATATGTTTCTTGGGGGAAATTATTATAGATATACGAATATTCCTCTATCCATGTTCGTTTTGCTTTGGACAAGTGTTGTCGCTGTCATCTTAATAGTAAAATATATACCAATTTATAATAAAAAAAGGATTTCAATAGTTTTAACAGTTGCCGTTATTTGTCTCGGTGTGTGTTTTATAGCAAAAGAATACAATAAAGAGAGTGAAAATATAATGTTTTACATCGATCATGTCAGGTCTCGTGATTGGAACGGAATAATCAAACATAAAATTACTGATAAAAAACCATCCCCAATATTTACCAATAGCATTAACCTTGCTTTGGCTATGTCAAAAAACGAAGAAGGTGTAAGTCTTCTTGGTGAAAGAGCCTTCAAATATTATCAGAATGGATTGATAAGTCTTATCTCAAAACCGGAAAATGATTGGGTTGTTTCTTCAGAAATACTTTACAATCTTGGTTTTATAAATGAAGCCCAGCGATATGTTTTTGAAGCAATGGTTATAATGCCGGATAACCAGACAGGAACATTCTTTATTACAAGGCTTGCCGAGACAAATCTGATTGCCGGACGAAGAAGAGTGGCTGAAAAATACCTGCATATACTTAAAAATACATTGTTTTATCATTACTGGGCAAAAGAGCGTCTTAAGATGAGTGAAGATGATGTTAATTCTGACCCCATTTATGGTCATCTCAGAAAGATGCAACCAAAAACCGACTTTCTGTTTAATCCGGATGAATTTGTTAGAATGTTAAAAATAATTTTCATACAACATCCGGATAATGATCTTGTAAGAGATTATCTTCTTATGGCTTTTCTTCTCGACAATAATCTAAATGACTTTGCCTCATTGATTAATTCTCAAAAGACGATCCCCCATCAATATCAAGAAGCATTAGCACTACTCTATGAAATCAATTCCATTCCATCTAAAAACAGATTTATTAAGATTGAAGAGCCAATAACAAAAGAAGTTACTCATTTTATTGAAATGTATGGGAAAAATTCCGGAGATGCATCCGTGCTTGCAAAATATTTTTGGGGAACATATTGTTTTTATTATACATTTAGATATTAGACTTTTATGAAACGACTCATACTTTTCTTGTTAATTATTATAATTTCAGGATGTGGCCATAAACCTGCGACTTCATCTTTCTGCGACCAGTTACCTGAAATATTTCCCGATTATACTGAAATTACTATCCCCAAAAATATATCTCCACTTAATTTCAGGATAAAAGGAAATTGCACAAAAGTATATGCTGTTTTTAAAGGAGACAAAGAGCTGACCGTCAAAGGGAAAAACAAGATTATAATCCCTGTTGGAAAGTGGAAATCACTTATAAACAAAAAAGGAGAAATAAAAGTAACTGTAAAGGTTAAAATTGATGGAAAATGGATAGAATATAAACCTTATAGCATATATATCTCTGATGACGAAATAGATTATGGCCTATGTTACCGTAGAATATTTCCCGGTTATGGAGCATATAATAAAATGGGGTTGTACCAACGAGAGTTAGCTACATTTAATGAATCAGTATTAATTGAAAATACAATTTTGCCCGGTTCCTGTATAAATTGCCATTCATTTGCTAAAGGAGATCCTCAAAAAATGCAATTTCATATCAGAGGAAAAAATGGAGGTACTGTTATAAGGGTTGGAGAAAGTACCAAAATTGTAAATCTTAAGAATTCTGTTACAAAGTCATGTGTTTATCCTTATTGGCATCCTTCCGGGAAATATATTGTTTACTCGGTAAATGAAATTAAGCAAATATTTCATAACATCCCGGACATAATCCTTGATGTTTATGACCTTGAATCCGACATAGTAATCTATGATGTGGAGAAAAAAGAACTTATTCTACATCCTATACTTATGAAAGACACACAATATGAAACTTTTCCGGTCTTTTCAGCAGATGGTAAGAAAATATTTTTCTGTTCAGCAGATTCAGTAAAAATATCCACTCTTAAAGATTTTACTGAAATAAAATACTCTCTATGTTCAATAAATTTTGATCCCAAAACAGGAAATGTTGGTGATACCATTACCACTCTTTACAATGGAGAAGGGGCTAGTGTTGCGTTTCCACGTCCATCATATGATGGAAAATATATTATGTTTACCAGATCGGCATATGGTAACTTTACCATATGGCATAAGGATTCCGATTTATGGATACTTGATTTGCGCAGCAACAAGATTCGTCCATTAAACGAATTGAATAGTGACGATACTGAAAGT
>JBAXYG010000025.1:0-11082 GCA_041670905.1 Bacteroidales bacterium | reverse complement strand
TACCAAAAATGTGGATTGGAGGGTTAACCTTAATGCCACTTCTTATAAGAATACAATCCTTGACCTAGCGGAATCTGTAAGAGAAACCGGTATTAAAGGTTCAAGATTTATCTATGAAGTGGGAGGATCACTCTTTGATTCATACTATAAAGAATATGCCGGTGTTAATCCTGAGAATGGTCGTGCAATGTACTACAGAGACGTAGTAGATACAGAAGGTAATGTTACCGGAAGAGAGACCACTACCGACTATAGTACAGCTACTCAATATAATAATGGAAGTACCCTTGCTAAGGTAATGGGTGGTTTCGGAACATCATTCAGTGCATACGGATTTGATTTGTCAGCATCATTCGGATACCAATTTGGTGGTAAGATTTATGACTTCGGTTATGAAGAATTAATGCACAACGGTCAATCAAGTATGGGTGGGTACAACTGGCATTATGACATCTTGAATGCGTGGACTACTGAAAATACTAATTCCAACATTCCACGTTTAAATGCATCAGATGATACTCGTCAACAGAACTCGACAAGATATTTAGTTAGCTCTAACTATTTGAGCATAAATAACTTAACTTTAGGCTATACACTTCCTAAAAAATGGACGGAAAAAGTACAAATTAATGCTCTCCGTCTCTATGTAACAGGTGATAACCTATGGGTATTCTCAGTGAGACAGGGGCTTGACCCTCGTCAGGATTTTGGTGGTACAGAATGGGCAGGTTCTTTCAGATATAGTGCATTACGTACTATTTCCGGAGGTATATCCTTTACATTTTAAATATGTTTAATATATTAAATTTAATCAATATGAATCGAATTAAACAATTATTATATATCGCCGTTGGATTGTCTTTTATAGTTTCTTGTACAAATCTTGATACTTTTCCTGAAGGAGGAACTGTCACATCAGAACAAAAGACATTGGTAGCGGAGATGAATCCAGCTGCTGTAAAAGCAGAACTTGCAGGTCTATCAGCATCACTATTTGGTAATGGTGTTGTTTATGGTGGAACAAGAGCAGATGATTTCGGCTTTCCTGCTTGCTGCCTTACATGGGATGTTCAAAGTGCCGATATGGTAAGTCCGGATGACGGATACAACTGGTTTTCAGTTGGTTCTAGTTATGAAAACAGAACTTATACTTATGCTAACAACCGCTTACAATGGGATCCTTTCTACAAAGATATTTACATTGCCAACGGTATTATTGGAACAATTCCCTCAGACATTGAAGAGGCTACTGCTAAATCATACCGTGCTACAGCCTTATTATTCCGTGCATGGTCATATCTTAACCTCGCACAAAACTATACTTTCAAATATGTAGGAAATGAAAATGAACCTTCTGTTCCTATTGTAACCAATGAAACAACAGCCGAACAGGCAGGTGCGAACCCAAGAGCTGCTCTAAAAGATGTTTATGCATTAATTATGAGTGACCTTAATGAATCTATTACTCTTTTTGAAGGATTTGACAGAGCAGGTGATAAAAGCGCACCTGATCAATCAGTTGCATACGGAGTAAGAGCCAGAGCAAACTTACTTATGGAAAACTACACGGCTGCTGCTGCAGATGCTGCTGCTGCAAGAGCAAATTATCCTTTCCTATCTAAAGCTGATGCCAATAAACCAGGATTTAATAATGCTGATGCAGCTAACTGGATGTGGGCTCTAATTATAGGTCCGGATAATGTTCCTGACGGATATGCAACTTGGCCTTCTCAGATTTGTTCATTAACAGGTCTTGGTTACAGTGCTGAAGTAGCAATGTGGAGAGATATTAATGTTCTTCTTTACAGCCGAATTCCAAGCACAGATATTCGTAAAAACTGGTGGGTTGATGAAAATAAACTTTCACCTTTCATTCCGGCAGGCTATGCTGAAAGTAAAGGATTTAATGCTTATACTAATGTTAAATTTGCTGCATACGACAATGGTTTAGGTACAGATGCCGTAAATGCGGGTGACTGGTGTTTAATGCGTTCTGAAGAAATGTTATTTATTGAAGCAGAAGCCAAAGCTCTTTCGGGAGATCTTGCAGGCGGAAAGGCCCTTCTTGAAAATTGGGTTAAAACATATCGTGATGCTGAATATACTTGTGAATCATCAACTACTGCAGATTTTGTAAATGCTGTATGGTTTCAACGTCGTGTCGAACTATGGGGTGAAGGTTTTGCATTCTTTGACTTGCAACGTCTTGAAAAAAACATGGTCCGTTTTAACACACGTATTGCTACAAATTTTACCGATAACTTTACTTTCAACCTTGAAGCAAAACACATGGTTCGCCTTTTGACATTGCCTCAAAGAGAAATTAATGCTAATAATGGGATAGATGAATCTGACAATAATCCGGGACAATCCTTGTTACCTATAGCTCCTAAATATGGGGCTGGATTACTAGATGGTGTCACTAACTAACATTTCAATAATCTTAAATTTTAAAATTAAAAAATATGAAAAAATTAAGTAAAATGATATTTGCGTTGGTTGGTATCTCAATTTTGTTTCTTACATCTTGTATGGAAAATGAAATTGTGAGAGAACCATCTCCTGCAGAAAACTCTTACGGTGTATATTTTCTTAATGAAAATAGTATTGATGTAACCGTTCCTTCAGAAGCTACTAATTATACTTATACTTTAGCCCGCACGAAGACAGCAGGAGCTATTACAGTTCCTATAACTTCTGCAAGTGCTTCTGTCATTACATGCCCTACTACAGTTGCTTTTGCAGATGGAGAAGAAACTGCAGAAATCACCGTTACATTTAATGAACTTCCATCTACACCTCAAACGGTGGATTTAACAATTGATCCTACGTATGCTGCATTATATGCCCCAGGTCACAATCAATTTGTAGGAACCCTCAAGGCAATAAACTGGATAGTTTTAGGTACTGGCCAATTCTATGATTCATTCGTAATGGCCAGCGTTAATAACGTTCAAGTTAAAAGAGCTGAAGGGACTAATACTTACCGTATAATGAATCCATATCCTAACTCAATTCTTGTTGAAGCAGATTGGGATAATTGGATAGGTGGAATAAATCCAGAGTATATTGAATTCTGGATAAATTCAGATAATACATGCTCTTGGGATAGTTTCTGGTATACCGGACTTATATATCAAGGGGGTGCCGGCGATTATGTCAAAGCATACCTACCATCTGCATTAGCCGCTTCACAGGCAGCTAATGATGCTAAAAGTAAAGTGATTCAAGCTGGTAAGTTAATTACACTATGTCCTTATTATTATGTTACCGGATTAGGTGGATGGGGAGTAAAATCCACTTATCTTTCACTTCCAGGAGGACCGGATTTATATGAATACTTAGGTTTATAATCAAATAAACTAAATTATAAAAAGGGCCGACTATATTAGTCGGCCCTTTTTATAATTATACTTTTATAATTAAGCTGTGCATACAAAAGGTACAATAATTTTTATGTTCAATTTAGTTTATCTTCTAAAAAAGCTGCTATCTCATCACCTTTAACTTTACGTATTACTATTTTTCCTTCATTATCAACAAATAAATTTTGAGGCAAAGATTTTATATCATAGTAAGGAATAAGCACACAGAATGTGCCGTTCAAATCAGAGAGTTGAATCCCTGGTAATTTATCATTACGTATTGCGTTGGTCCATTCAGAACGAATATCATCAAGAGAAACAGCTACAATTTCAAATCCTTTTTTATTGTATTTTGAATAAAGTTCGACTAACAACGGATTCAACATACGACTTTTCTCATTACATCCTGCCCAAAAATATAGCATTGTCAATTTATTATTCTTATAAATATCTGAAAAAGTATGATTTTTGTTATTTTGATCTGGCATAGTAAAATCATGAACTAAATTCCCCGGATCAAATTTCTTTTTCTTCTCAATCTGAGATTCAATATAACCTATATGGGCATTATTATTATATCTTGGGTCTGCTTTAAATTCAGACAATTTTTTAGCTATTATCCTTGTATCTGAAGTAGATTTGGATTCTTCAACTAATTCTTCAAGAGAAAACGATGATAAAGGATATTTTTTAATAAAATTTTGTCTTAACATTAAATATTCTGGACTAAGAATTCCTTCTTTACTTTTTTTAGCAATTTCAGAAATTATAAATTGTGTTTCACCACCAGAAATAACTACATCCATTAATTTCGATGACTGCCCTTTTATCTCATATTCAGAGTTTTCGAGATAAAGTAATATGTTACCTTTTATGTTTTTTATTCTTATTGCAACTCTACCCGGAGTATTTATCTTTCCTTTAAAATAAAATTTTCCATTAACTACTTTGGCCGTATCACTTATGTTTTCATATTGGGAAAAGGAATAAAGATAAGCCTCTCCTCTCTTCAAAGAACTTTCAGTTCCTTCTATTTTGCAATTGATCCGATAACCTGTTTTATCACTGACACAAGCTGAAATCATCAGCACTGTGAAAAATAATATTAGAACTCTTTTCATATATATAAATCAAATTATTAATGTCAACAAATATAATAATTAATTAACTGACGAATTAAAGATGCAGCATGAATAAATTACATATAAAAATAGGCTGCCAATTAAGGCAGCCTATTTTTATATGTAATAATCTATTTGTTAGATAATACCTTGTTCCAACATAGCTTGAGCTACTTTCATGAAACCGGCAATATTAGCACCTTTAACGTAATTAACATAACCATCTTTTTGTGTCCCAAATTTAACACAAGCAGTATGTATGTTTTCCATAATTTGATGAAGTTTTTGATCAACCTCAGCAGCCGACCAGCTGATATGCATTGCATTTTGAGTCATTTCAAGACCGGAAGTAGCAACTCCACCTGCATTTACTGCTTTACCAGGAGCAAACAAAATCTTAGCATCCTGATAAGCTTTAATAGCTTCAGGAGTACAACCCATGTTTGAAACTTCGGCTACACACCATGTGCCATTCTTCAACAGCTCATTAGCGTCATCTCCGTTCATTTCATTTTGAAAAGCGCAAGGAAGAGCTATATCACATTTAATACTCCATGCTTTCTTACCTGAAATAAAGTTAACACCTTTGAACTTGGTTGACATAGGAGCAACAACGTTATTATTTGATTGACGAAGATCCAACATGTAAGCAATCATTTCAGTTGTCATACCGTCAGGTATATGGCAAACACCATCAGGGCCTGAAACAGCAACAACTTTAGCTCCTAATTCTGTTGCTTTTATTGCAGCACCCCAAGCTACGTTACCAAAACCAGAGATAGCAACCGTTTTCCCTTTTATATCTTTTCCCATTTTATGAAGCATATGTTGCACAAAATAAAGTGCACCAAAACCAGTTGCCTCCGGACGAATAAGAGAACCGCCCCAGTTCATACCCTTGCCTGTCAAAACACCTGTATTATATTCACGAGCAAGTTTTTTATACATACCATACAAGAAACCTATTTCACGTCCACCTACTCCGACATCACCAGCAGGGACATCAGTATCAGGGCCTATATTCTGCCACAATTCACACATGAATGCCTGGCAGAAACGCATGATTTCAGCGTCAGATTTTCCAATAGGATCAAAGTCTGAACCTCCTTTTGCACCGCCCATTGGAAGTGTAGTAAGAGCATTTTTAAATGTTTGCTCAAAGCCCAGGAACTTCAACATTGATGGATTAACTGCTTTATGAAAACGCAGTCCGCCTTTGTAAGGGCCAATTGCGCTATTAAATTGAATACGGTAACCTAAATTAGTTTGAACTTCTCCATTATCGTCAACCCAAGTTACACGGAAAGTAAAAATACGATCCGGCTCAACTATTCTTTCAACTATCTTAGCTTTTTCAAACTCAGGATGCTGATTATAAACTTCTTCTATTGACTCTAAAACCTCGCTTACCGCTTGTAAGTACTCTTTTTCTTGACCATATTTTTTTTCAAGATTGGTCATTATTTCAGCTACTTTCATGATATAAAATTAATTATTATTAGTTGGTTAATGTTCAATTATTGTTATTTAACTTCCCATGTTGCTCCGCTGTGAAGCAATTCATCGACACTGTGGATTTTTGATTTTTCTTTAACTTCAATTAGTTGATCCCTTACATTATCATCATATGTCATATCCTTGACATCACGTATGATTCCCAATGCGACAGGGAAATCAGGGTATTTCATTTCAACAAGCATATTGTGTATCCCTGTTTCATAAGTTGTGGCATCATGTACTAGAATATCTTTCTCATTAATGCCGTTTTCTCCTATTGTAACTACTTTTAGTTTTTGTCCATCAAGAACAAGTCCTTTGTTTTTTTCCTTTCCGAAAATCATCGGTTCACCATGATGGAGAATGATAGTTCTATCGGTCCTATTTTCTCTATCAGAAATAGCAGAATGTGCACCATCATTAAATATGACACAGTTTACTAACATTTCACATACTGAAGTTCCGTCATGTTTTGCTGCTGCCACAAAAATTTCTTGGTTAAGTTTCATCTCAGAATCAAGGCTACGTGCAAAAAAAGTACCTCTCGACCCAAGAACCAATGCACCTGGATTGAAAGGATGTTCAACTGTCCCGTAGGGAGAAGTCTTTGTTATTGCTCCTAGTTTTGATGTAGGAGAATATTGACCTTTTGTTAAACCATAAATCTGATTATTAAAAAGGATTATGTTTATATCGATATTTCGTCTGATCGCATGAATGAAATGATTTCCTCCAATAGCAAGCGCATCCCCATCACCAGTCGCCTGCCAGACTGTTAAGGTTGGATTAGCCACCTTAATTCCAGTAGAAATAGCTGTCGCACGGCCATGAATACTATGAAATCCAAATGTATTCATATAATATGGAAGACGTGAAGAACAGCCGATACCGGAAACAAATACAAAATTTTCTTTTGTATATCCTAACGCTTCACAAACTTCGGGTAATGCCCTCTGTAGTGATGCCAATACTGCATGGTCTCCACAACCAGGACACCATCTTACTTCTTGATTACTTTTAAAATCTTGTGCTGTATATGCCATAATTTTAGATTTACTGATTAAAGGAT
Source organism: Bacteroidales bacterium (assembly GCA_041670905.1). Lineage (GTDB taxonomy): Bacteria > Bacteroidota > Bacteroidia > Bacteroidales > UBA932 > JBAXYG01. The sequence goes on along the minus strand of JBAXYG010000025.1, from coordinate 4,030 downwards.
ATTATTAACTGCATCGACAATCTCTTTTACAATAAACGGTTGCCCTTGAACTTTATTGTATTGCAGATATTTAAATTCAGGATGTTTCGCCCGCAAATAGTCTACAAATTGACCACTATTCAATTCACATACAATTATTTTTTTAAAGTTATAAAATACTTCTGCAGTATTTTTGGGTAGTGGGTTGATGTAGTCGAAGTGCGCAAGTGCGACATTCTTATCTTGATTCTGCAACTCTTTTACGGCAGTATATAAATGGCCAAAGGTTCCTCCCCAACCAACAATTAATACATCGCCCTTCTTCTTGCCTATTACTTCCAATTCTGGAATATAATTAGCAAGACGAGCAACTTTTTCAGCTCTTTCAGCACACATTTTTTCATGATTCTGAGGATCAGAAGATATTACACCTTCAGTATTTTTTTCCAAACCACCTACCCTATGCTCAAGACCTGAAGTTCCAGGAAGAGCCCATGAACGCGCCAACCTTTCAGAATCCCTTTGGTAAGGCTTAAAAGGGCCTTCACAAGAAGCTATTATAGGGGGCTTGATTTCAGGATAATCTTTCATAAAAGGAATTTTCCATGGTTCAGAACCATTTGCAATAAATCCTTCACTCATCAATATTACAGGCATCATATGCTCCATTGCAAACTTACCCGCATAAAAGGCAGCGTCAAAACAATGAGAAGGAGAATGCGCTGCGATAACAGCTATCGGGCATTCTCCGTTCCTTCCATATAGTGCTTGGTTAAGGTCCGTTTGTTCAGTTTTAGTAGGAATGCCTGTTGATGGTCCACTACGTTGAACATCTATAATAACAAGTGGCAATTCAGCAATCATAGCCAATCCTAAAGCTTCTGTCTTCAAAGAAAGGCCTGGCCCTGAAGTTGAAGTTACAGCTAACTCACCAGCATATGCAGCACCTATTGATGTACAAATACCAGCAATTTCATCTTCCGCCTGTAATGTCTTTACTCCTAGATTTTTATATATAGCTAATTCTTCAAGAATATTTGTTGCAGGAGTAATAGGATATGATCCGCAAAATAAATTTCTCCCACTTTTTTCTGAAGCTGCAATAAGCCCCCAGGCAGTAGCCTGATTACCATTAATATTACGGTATGTTCCTTTTTCTAGTTTAGCAGGCTTTACTGTATATGTATTCGCAATTGCATGTATATTACTAGCATAATTGAACCCGTCAAACAACACTTTCTTGTTTGGAGCAATTAATTGTGGCTTTTTCTTAAATTTCTTTTCAAGATATGCATAAGTATAATCCAAGTCACGATTAAACATAAAAAAGCACATACCAAGAGTAAACATATTTTTACATCTTACTATTTGCTTGTTATCAAGATTACTGTCTTTAAGACTCTCTTTTGTCATAGTAGTAATTGGAGAAAAGATGATGTTGCGGTCTTCAATTTTAAGTTCAGAAATCGGATCTTTGGTTTTAAACCCTGCCCTTTCAATACCTGATTCATCAAAAGTATCGATATCCACAATAATAGTTGCAGTTGGTTTAGCCCACTGGACATTTGCTTTCAAAGCAGCCGGATTCATTGCTACCAAAACATCGCAAAAATCACCGGGTGTATTAATTTCAATACTTCCTACATGAACCTGAAAACCAGAAACCCCAGATACGGTACCATGAGGCGCCCTTATTTCTGCTGGATAATCTGGAAATGTAGAGATCTCATTACCGTATAGGGCTGAAGCATCAGCAAACAAAGTTCCTGTAAGCTGCATACCATCTCCGGAATCACCGGCAAAACGAATTACGACATCTTGAGTGTCAATAACTTTGTGTTGCATAGAATTTTCCTTTTTATTTATTATTAGTTTGATAAATATAAGTGTTAAATGTAAGCATTTTTACCTATATTCATTAATATTTGTTTGTTTTTTACTCAAAAAAACAAAAAGGCTGCAAAAAGCAGCCTTTTCCTATAAAATTATACCGTTTATTTAGCGGCGGCTTTATCTTGTGGTAATTGGGTAGGAGCAACTTTTTCTGCCGGAATACCCAGTTCTTTTTTAACAAGTTCAAGCAGATTCATACTTACAGTTTCATCCCAATATATAAGAGCACCTGATGAAAGATCATAAACATAAGTCATATTATTTTCTTTTGCAACCTTATTAATGGCTTCCTGAGCTTTTTTATAAACAGGTGCCATTAAATTCTGTTGAACATTTTGCATTTCCTGCTGAACAGATTTTTCAAATTGTTGTAAACTTTGAACAATTTCCTGCAATTCTCTCTCTTTTGATTCCTTAAGAGCTGGTGTCCATGTAGCTTGCTTTTGTTGGTATACATTATACTTTGCATAATACTCATCCTGCATTCCCTGCATCTCATCAGCCATTTCAACTCTATAAGCCTCAAGATGAACTCTGGCAGAGTCCATTTCTGTCATTAAAGATATTACTTCCTGTGAATTGATGTGTCCAAATTTATAACTTTGTGCATTAACTGTAGCACCAATACATGCAAAGAATAAAATTAAAAGTGTGATTTTTTTCATATAAGTCTATTTTAAAATATTTATTATTTCTGTAGTAAGATCATACTTGTCATTTGAATAAACAACACCGGCAGCTACCGACAAGTCAATAACTAACACATAATTTTCTCTTCGTGCCACCAGTTCTATGGCATTCTGGACACGTTTCTGAATAGGATTTATTAATTCCTCCGATTTTTTTGACATTACTCCGTCTTCACCAAAATATATATTTTGTTTTTCTTTAATGGATTTTTCTTTTGATATAATTTCATTTTCTCTGACTTGTTGCTGAGCAATGCTTAAAGAGCTTTTTTGAGATTGATAATTTTTATAAAGAACATCTATTTTGCCTATTTCGGATTCAATAGCTGATTTATATTTATCAGCTAATTCGTTTAATTGTTGTTGTGCTGCCTGATACTCCGGTATTTCATTCAGAATAAGTTCAGTATTGATGTAACCTATCTTTTGGGCATTCATTGAGAATACACATAGAAATATTGCTAAAAAAGTTATTAAAAAGTGTTTCATAATTAACCTCATTTTTTTATTAATTAGAATTGTTGACCAATCAAGAAATGGAAATGTCCCTTTTCAGAACCTGATTCTGTATCAAAACCATATCCCCAATCTATACCTAACATTCCGACAATAGGGAGAAGAACTCTTAATCCGATACCTGCTGATCGTTTGATTTGGAAAGGATTAAAATCTCTAATATCAGACCAGCAATTACCTCCCTCTAGAAATGCAAGCGCATATATTGTTGATTGTGGCTGCATAATAACAGGATACCTTAACTCTACAGTGAATTTATCATACAGATTACCTGCATAAGCACCATCTATATATGGTGTCAATGAATAATTTTCATACCCTCGCAACGCTATGACTTCTGACCCGTAAGTATTATACCCTGACATTCCATCACCACCGACAATAAATCCTTCAAACGGAGAATATCCCCACTTTCTGTTATAGTATCCAAGATATCCAAATTGCGCACGCGTCATCAAAACCAGATCACCAATAATTTTTGTATAGAAAGAACCCTTGAATGTCCATTTATGGTATTCAATCCATTTATATCTTTCCTGATCCGTCTGAGAATCATAATCAATATTCTTATCTCTTAACAAAGAGTAAGGAGGTGTCAATTGTAAAGAAGCAGATAGATCAGAACCTGATCTCGGATATATGGTCTGGTCTGTAGAATTCCTTGATAAAGTAGTAGTCCAACTCAAATTGTGAGAAATACCAGTATCAAAAATAAAATTATATGACCAATCTTGAAGCTTATATGTTTGCCATCCCAATTGATTGTATAATATAAAATAGTTATCAGGCCATTTAAGACGTGTACCCAATCCTATTGAAGCTCCAAAGACCTCCATGTATTCATCATTATTAAGAATAGTGTAATAATAAGACATATAAGAATTGGTTTGTCGTGTAAAATATGCTGAAATATTTAAAGAAGTAGGTTTTTTACCAAACAACCACGGCTCAAC
>JBAXYG010000024.1:0-11428 GCA_041670905.1 Bacteroidales bacterium | reverse complement strand
CCATCCCTGATCTTCAGAAAGGTGCCAATGAAAATGATTGACATTATGAAGTGCAAGTATGTCTATATATCTTTTCACAAATTCTATCGGAAAAAAATGTCTGGAAACATCAAGCATCATTCCTCTATATTCAAATCTCGGAAAATCATTTATTATTGCAGATGGAAGATCAACAACTTTATATTGGCCAAAAGGCAATGATTTGCGTAAAGTTTGGATTCCATAGAAAACTCCAGCCTCTGAACCACCATAAATTGTCACATTATTTTTTGATACAACAATTTTATAGGCTTCAGGTGAGCAGAGAGTCGTATCCAATTCCAAAGTAATATTCTTCTTTCCTTTTGAATTTATTTTTACATTAATTCCGGTTGCTTCTTTAATAAACTCGCTTAAAAATTGTGCATTTTTAGCCATTTTTAAATTATCAGCAGGAAAAATGATATTAGAGTTACCATTCAGGATAAAAGGCCTTTCATCTACTAATTTAATATCTTGTGGAAGAGGTATCACATGATAATTAGCCCTTTGTCTTCCATGGAGCGGAGAAACAAGACAAAGCATCAAAAACAGAGTTAAAAGTGAATTCAAAATTATGTTTTTTCTCATCTTAAATATTATTTAGTATTTCTAGAATGGATATCCAATGCCGAAGTGAATGGCATAACCATCCTTATAGAACCATGTTTCTGGTGTATGCCAAAATTGAAGAGCCGGGTCGTATATCTTGATTCCCAAATCAAGACGGACAAGAAGCATATCAAAATCAAGTCGTAAACCTAATCCCCAATTGGCTGCAAGACTTTTTGTGAAATTGTTAAAAGAGAATTCTCCAAGTTTTGAAGTTTCTGTCGATTCCTGATCTTCTCTTGCAAAGTTCCAAACATTTCCTACATCCAGAAAAAAGCCACCTTGCAGCTTCCAAAATAGTGGAAAACGAAATTCTATATTACCTTCAAGCCTCATATCCCCTGTCTGATTTGCTATGGTAAAGGTAGAATCCATTGGAGCGTTTCCCGGTCCAACACAACGCGATTGCCAGCCTCTTAGACTGTTTGCCCCACCGGCATAGAATAATTTTTCAAACGGTAGAGCTGTCGAATTACCATACGCATATCCTGCTCCTGCAACCAATCTCCCTGCAATAGCAAACTTGTTTGATTCTCCTAATTTAAGAGTCTGTACAAGAGTTATTTCGCTTCTTACAAATTGAGAATAAGGAATCCCCCATATTAAATGTGACCCATTATCGTCAGATTTCAACCCATTATTGAGCATACTTAATAAATTGCCTGACAAATCTGTTTGCCACCTAACATAAAAATAAGTTTTTTTAGGGTTAATTGATGGATCAGTAGTAAAATATGTCATAGCACCTACACCTAAGTCAAAGTGATTTTTGTATGAATTCTGTAGATATGGATTATTTAAATTATCGTAAAATGATTCACTTAAATTAAAGATTCTGACAACATTTAACTGAATCGGATATATCTGATAATAATATCTTTTGCCCATTTTCCATGTATATCCCAGTGAGGTTGATATTATATTTCTTGTATATTCCGGGCGATCTTGAAAGTTGTATGCAATACTTATCTCAGTATGTGGCACTGTTGTAGGGAAAAGATTTTCCGGCAAAAAAAGAAATTGAGGAAAAGTAAGTGAAGAAGATATTCCAAGCTCGTCTGAACGAACCGGGTCATTTAATTTAAACTGAAAATTACCCCTAAATCCTATTGAAAGCATCTCTCCCGACCCGAAAATATTTTTATGATAATATGATAAAGAAGGTGTTACTCCCCACAAGCCCGAAGAATTGAATGATCCTTCCATATTAACTTTTATACCTTGTAATTTAGATGGAGAAAGAAGAATTTTGCAATCAACAAGTGATGAATCCACCTCTTCAAGTTGAACATTCACAGTGCTAAAAAGAGCATTACTTGTAAATCGTTGATAAGTATTATTAATTTCACTTTCATTATAAAGTACACCGGGCTCAAGTCGATTCAAGTTGTTAAGAAACTTTTGTTTTACCTTGAATCCAGCCTGAGGTATTATGGATACATCTCTTAAATAGTATTGTTTATGTGGCTTAGCAGCTGCCGGGGATTCGTTTCTCGTATAATTTTCAACATTAACAATAAGATTGGTGTTATCCTTAGTTTTACTTGTATCAGCATAAAAGAAAAAATAATTTTTAGTAAAGCCAAAATAACCGTTGTTTCTTAATAATTGGGCAAGACGTTCAGATTCATTTTCCAATGCTTCTTCTGAAAGGATTGTCCCCTCTTTTATAGTAAAATTTACAGAGTCATTTTTTATAAGATGAAAAAGATTTTCGTCTTTAATATTATATTTTATGTTATTTATATAATACTGTTTCCCAAGAGTAACATCAAAATGTACTTTAGCAATCCTTTTGTTTTTGACAATATATTCATTTATATCGGAATTGTAATAGCCAAGATATTCCAGGTGAGTCAACATTCTTTTTTTACTACCAGCAATTGATGTAGAGTCGAATATTACTGGTTTTGCTCCAATCTTTTCAACAAATTTATCCCAACCAGTTCCTTTCCCTGAACTCCAATTATATACATACAGAAATGGATTCCACCTGTAGATAAAGTAATCATTTGGTTTTTGTTTAATATATGGTTCAAGATCGGACGAAGAGTAACTATTAGAGTTAAGAATACTAATTTTATTTTCAGCTAATCGTAACTTACCCTCAGGAATAGCTTTGGTAGTGCTACATGAATATAAAAGCACTATCAATAATGCAAAAAGAAGAATATAAAAAGTTTTTTTTCTATACATAATACAAACTTAGTGTTTTTTCCTAAAAAAATATTCATTTATATAAGTATGAAACAGTTTTTTACATACTTTTGCAATCCGATCGAGTCGGATAGTAAAAAAAATAACAAAGTAACTTACTTACATTAACAAAATGAAGAACAAGTATATCGATCTAATAGAGCAAACTTTTGACTTTCCACAAGATGAATTTAGAGTAGAAGATAATGAACTTTACTTTCACAACATCCCAATGATGAATATAATAGAACAGTACGGAACACCTCTTAAAATCACTTATCTGCCTAAGATATCACAACAAATACAACGGGCAAAGCGGATGTTCAATGTTGCTATGGCTAAAGTAGATTACAAAGGTGATTATCATTATTGTTATTGTACAAAAAGTTCTCACTTTTCATTTATTCTGCAGGAAGCCTTAAAGAATGATATACATCTTGAGACATCATCTGCTTTTGATTTAAATCTTATTGAAGCGTTATATGATGAAGGATTTGTGAATAAGGACCTATATATAATATGTAATGGATATAAGAAAGAGTTATATATTGAGAACATTGCCAACTTCATAAATAACGGATGGCACAATACTATTCCTGTCCTTGACAATATGGCTGAATTTGAGGACCTCGATAAACAAATAACTAATCCAACGAGAATTGGGATCAGAATTGCAGCGGAAGAGGAACCTAAATTTGAATTTTATACCAGCAGACTTGGAATAAGATATAGTGATATACTTCCTTTTTATGAAAATAAAATAAAAAACAATAACAAGTTTAGTTTAAAAATGCTTCACTTTTTCATCAATACCGGAATAAGAGACAATGCTTATTACTGGAATGAATTGTCAAAGTGTGTTTCTGTTTATTGTGACCTGAAAGCACTTTGTCCTGAACTTGATTCCCTTAATATTGGTGGGGGTTTTCCTATAAAAAACACACTCGCTTCAACTTTCGAATACGATTATATGGCTGAAGAAATCATGGCTCAAATCAAGAGTATCTGTGAACAACGAGGGATCCCCGAACCTAATATTTTTACTGAATTCGGAAGTTTCACAGTTGGAGAAAGCGGAGCGACGATATTCCAAATACTTGATATAAAACAGCAAAATGACAGAGAAAGATGGTATATGGTTGATAGTTCATTTATGACTACTCTGCCTGATACTTGGGGAATAAAGCAAAGGTTTATTTTACTGCCTATCAACAAATGGGACAGTGAATATCAAAGGGTTTTTCTCGGTGGATTAACTTGTGACAGTCAGGATTACTATAATGCTGAAGCACATGCAAATGCGATATTTCTTCCTACTATAAAAGACCGCGCAGACCCACTTTATATTGGATTTTTCCATACCGGAGCCTATCAAGAGTCTATTTCCGGTTACGGAGGTATTCAACACTGCCTGCAACCTGCTCCTAAACATGTTATTATAGATTTGGATGAAAATGGAGAATACACAACCAAGCTATTCAGTAAGGAACAGACATATAAATCTATGCTCAAAATCTTAGGATACTGATAGTTTAACTATCTTTGATTCATGATTTCAAAAAACGATATAAAATTTATCCGTTCTCTTTCTCAAAAGAAATTTAGAGATGAGTACGGATTATTTATAGTTGAAGGAGAAAAGCTTGTAAAAGAAGCTCTTGAGTCAGATTTTGACATTGAATCTGTATATTATTCTTCCGAAATAGGAGAAGAAGCAATGTCTCGCATATCTATGCTCAGTTCACCCTCACCAGCTATGGCAATTATAAAAATGCCAAAGGAGACTTCAAATGAAAAGATAAAAAATATCATTGATAAAAAGCCTTTGGCACTTGCTCTTGAGTCTTTGAGCAACCCAGGAAATGTTGGGACTATAATAAGAATTGCAGATTGGTTTGGGATTGATGCCATATTTGCATCTTATGATACTGTAGATATTTTCAATCCTAAAGTTGTACAAGCTACTATGGGTGCGATTTTTCGTAACAAGTTTATTTACACCGACTTAATCACTATTTCAGAACTTTTCAACCTTGCAGAAATGCCAGTTTACGGAACATTTCTTGAGGGAGACACAATATACTCAAAGGATTTAGAGTTATCAGGATTGATAATTATGGGATCAGAGTCAAATGGAATATCAGAAGAACTTGAAACAAAAGTAACCAGGAAACTCTATATTCCCTCCTACCCTGTTGGCGTAAAAACGTCTGAATCCCTCAATGTAGCAATTGCTACTTCAATCGTTTGTTCCGAATTCAGGAGAAACTGTTAATACATTTTCTCGTAATATTTTTCATATTCGCCAGATGTTACATTATCGAACCATTCCTGATTATCAAGGTACCATTTTACAGTAAGCTCTAATCCTTCTTCAAATTGCAGTGATGGTTCCCATCCAAGTTCATTTTTGAGTTTAGTGGAATCAATAGCATATCGCAGATCATGCCCTGCCCTATCCTTAAAAAAGGTTATCAATTTATCTGATGTACCCTCAGGACGACATAATAACCTGTCTGTCACTTTAACCATCGTTTTAATCAGATCAATATTCCGCCATTCATTGAAACCACCTATATTATAAGTTTCTGCTATTTTCCCTTTATGGAATATGAGATCTATTGCTCTTGCGTGATCTTCAACGTAAAGCCAGTCTCTAATGTTTTCTCCTTTCCCATAAACCGGAAGAGGCTTATTGTGGCGTATATTGTTTATGAACAACGGTATAAGTTTTTCGGGGAACTGATATGGGCCATAATTATTAGCACAGTTGGTTATTACTATAGGCATTCCGAATGTATCGTGAAATGACCTTACAAAATGGTCCGAAGATGCTTTTGAAGCAGAATATGGTGAATGTGGATTATATTTTGTCTCCTCAGTAAATAAAGTACCGTCAAGAGTAAGACTCCCATACACCTCATCGGTGGATATATGATAAAAAAGTTTATTGTCATATTTTCCATCCCAGTAATTATATGCGGACTGAAGAAGAGATAACGTCCCCAACACATTTGTTTTAGCAAAAATAAAAGGATCTTTTATGCTCCTATCTACATGAGTTTCTGCCGCAAGATGAAGTACTCCATTTATATCATATTTTAAAAAGATATCTTTCAATAATTCATAATCGCAGATATCACCTTTAATAAAGGTATAGTTAGGTTTGTTCTCTATATCTTTTAAATTAGCCAAATTACCGGCATAAGTTAGCTTGTCTAGATTTACAATATGATATTCAGGATATTTATTAACAAACAATCTAACAACATGAGAACCGATAAATCCTGCTCCACCGGTAATTAGAATATTTTTCATGATTGATCTTTTAACAATTATATAATCCAAAATTAATAAAATTTGATATCTTACTGCAACTTTTTAAATTAATATTAAGTCTAATAGACAAAATAATAACTAATATATATTATCATGGAAGGAAGATTTATACCAATAGCAATTTGTGTAATATTGCCGATTTCGGTTGTTCTTATCTATTATCTTTACAAGTATATGTCAAAAAGAGAGCATTTACATGTTTTAAACAATGCAATAGATAAAGGTGTTCAGATTACACCGGATTTGTTTCTTGAGACTAGAGAAGTCAAGAAAGTAAAAAAAGAAAATCCAATGGTACTATTTAACTGGGGTATTATTCTGATTATGGGTGGATTGGGATTGTTTTTAATGCTATATTTGCTTTGTCAAGTTGATTCATTTGCTTTTGCATCCATCGGATTTATGCCAATGTTAATTGGTTTGGGATTAATAATATCTTTTTATTTGGGAAGATATTATAAAAGAAAAGACAAATTATCTGAATAAAATTGAGCAGGTCAGAATTTGAATTATTTATCAAGGAACAGCAGGAACCACTCAGAAGGTTTCTGCTTAACTTGTCTGGAGGAAATCATACACTAAGTGATGATGTTGCTCAAGAAGCATTCATTAAAGCATATTTAGGTTTGTCAACTTTTCAAGGAAGATCAAAAATGTCTACGTGGCTATTTAAAATTGCTTATAATTGTTTTTATGATGTAATAAGAAAGAGTAAATTTGAAACAGAAAATGGCCTCCATGATATAGAAAAGTTAAAATCATCTCTGATTGATGATGGATATTCTGCAGATGAATCATTTAAAGATCAAGAGTTATATATAGCCTTATCACACTTGAAAGAACAGGAAAAGGCAATAATATTGCTCTTTTATATGGAAGATAAAAACATTAAAGAAATTTCAGCAATTACAGGAATAGAACAAAATACAATAAAATCACATCTTTCAAGAGGACGGGCTCATTTAAAAGATTATTTAACTACGATTGGATATGAATACAAAAGATAAAAAAATCAATAATTTCTTCGACTCTCATAAACAGAGTATAGATGGAGAAGATTTCAATAAAAAATTATCGGAACTGTTGAATTATTATCCTAAACCTGTCATAAAACAAAGAAGGGCAAACAGTTGGATTATCCATCTATTCACCCTTTTAGGATTAATTTTGTTTACTTTTTTTGGAGGAGCATCTCTCCTGTTTGAGTATGCAATACCGGTATTTGTTAGTTATTCAACCCCTCACACAATATACAATTACTCTGCTGTAATAATAATGTTATCTATGGTAGCCGGAATGATATTGTATGTAGTTAAAATATTTGACCTAAATAGTTAATATCCAATTTTTTATGATTTCTAGAACGTTTTCTGAAATTGTTTCTTCAATTGTCATATATTCTGAGATACTTCCTGTTTTACAATTTTGAAACAAGTGGTTAAGACCTTCAAGTTCTCTTATTTCCATGTTTTTCTTACCATTCTCTGCTGCAATATTTTTATATACAGGAAGATTTTGCGAAGCTACAACTTGCTGGTCTTTAGTTCCGTTTAATAACAAAGCCGGACATTGAGTATTTATTATTACCTCATTAGGATCATATTTGAGAAAATAGAACATCCAAGGTTCAATAAAGGCTCCCACAGTCTGTTTTATAGTTGCTTGAGGCATTCCTGAACTACTTAGAATAGATTCAAGATTACTCTGAAGTTCTGGAGTTATTTCATCATATTTTTCTATTTCAGAATAGATTTTATCATACATATTAGTTATCGAGTTCACGTATTGAGCAGGTGCACCTTGATTTTCCAACATCTTTTTTTGTTGGGCGCTTAAAAGCTTATCTCCTCTTACTGAAGGACCAGCAAGTGCAATTATAAATGAAACATCAGATCTGCGTGAAGCAATTATGAAATCAATAATACCACCTTCACTATGGCCAATAAGACCTATTTTGCTTTTATTTATATCAACTCTTGACTTCAAATAATCAAACGCAGCTTCTGCGTCATACGATAAATCCATTGTTGTACCGGGTTCTGCAGACATTTCCGATTCTCCAGCTCCTCTATCATCATATCTAAGAACTGCTATTCCATTTCTGGTAAGATAATCCGATATAACCAAAAACGGTTTATGTCCCATTAACTCTTCATCTCTATTTTGCGTTCCACTTCCACTAATAAGAACTACTGCAGGAAAAGGTCCATTGCCTGCAGGTATTGTAATAGTTCCTGCAAGGGTTATTCCTTCTTTCATGTTTTTAAATTTCACCTCTTCAGATTTATATGGATATGGCTCTTTGGGATTTTGAGGTCTGAGGGTCACTTCCTTTTCTCCTTTAGTTAAATTAAGAGGAAATTTAATACCTGATTGCTGAAATTCTCCTATTATTGAATTCATCAATAATTTTCCTTCATAGGTTACATTTAATTTATTTATTTTTAATTTGAGTGTCATCATTTCAAAAGATGCTTCATCAACAGGAATATAACGAGCACCCTGAGATGGAATGTCCATTTTAACAATATATCCTGTAGCGTCATTTACGATATCGAAACATATTTCCAGTTCCGTTCCCGATACGTTTAGTTTTCCCTTCCAATATCCAGTAATATCTTGTGCAAAACCAGCAATAGATAGAGATATCAGTAATAAAATTGTAATTGTTTTTTTCATATTGTATGTTTATTAAATATAATTAACTACTCCATTATATTGAGCAATCTTCAGTGGTACACTATTGCTGGAATTAATATCTTTTGTTTGCTTGATATTTAAGTACTCAAATGCGTGTTCAGGTATGTTTACACGAACATTAACCTCTTTATTATCAAAGTTAACAACAATAAGAGCTGCGTGTTGATTGTAGGCTCTTAAAAAAGCAAATTGTTTATCAGGATTGAAATATTCAGATGCCGGATTAACATATCCAAGGTCAAATGTCTTTCCCAAAGTAAATATGTCGTCAACAGTGGCAATTTTAAGCAAATTGCAGTATTCTTTATATATTGCAATTTCATCTGTATTAAGCTTTTTTTGTATCCATCTTTTTATTGAGGGAACAATACAATAATCATAAATAGATGTTCTTCCATCAAGTGAGCTAAAGCCCTCTTTTTCCATACCTCTTTCCCCAAATTCCTGACCAAAATAGATCATGAACGGAGCAGTATTAAAGAATAACGATACGATCAAAGCGGGAAGTGCTTTTTTCCCCGAACCTATTATGAAATCGGAAGCAAGTCTCTGCTCATCATGGTTTTCAAGAAAATTAAGCATTTTGTATTGTAAATTCCCGAGAGATTGCCACTGAGATGTTAATAAGGATGCACTTTCTTTTCCTTCAAGTATATCTATTAAGGTATCATACATGCCGGATTTGTCATACAAAAAATCAAAATCCCCGTTTTGAGAATAAATTTGGTAGTTTTCTTTTTTGTATACTTCCGCAATAAATTTTATATCAGGAAATATTTTTCTCATCTGAGGAAATACCCAACCGAAAAACTCTACGGGAACCATTTCAACCATATCGCAGCGAAACCCGTCAACTCCTTTTGCCGCCCAGAATTTCAATATTTCAAACATCTGATACCATGTATCACGATTTTCATAATTTAGTTTAACTGTTTCATACCAGTCATTTAATGACGGGTATGGTGAAAAACAATTATTTCCTGTTGCCTTTGCCGGTGATTCCCTATAATTACTTTTTAACTCGGAAGGCAGATGAAGATCCTCATTTAATAAATAGAAATTTTCTGGTCCAAAATGATTTTTTTCTGAACTGTATGCTCTATAAACATGATTTGGAACAAAGTCTATAATGACCTTCATCCCAGCATCATGAGTACGTTTGATAAGATTTTCAAACTCATTCATACGATTTGTCACAGATGTTGCAAGCGCAGGATCAACATCATAGTAATCTCTTATTGCATATGGCGAACCTGCTTTTCCTTTTATTAATGAAGAATTACAATTTTGAATATCACGAAAAACGGTCTTACTTGCATGTGCTATAATTCCCGTATACCAGATAGCTCTTACTGAGAGCTTTTTTATTTCTTTAAGCCTTTCAACCGTAACATCATCAAATTTGCCACTGCCATTGACAATATAAGAGCCTCCGGAGACACATTTTCTGTCTCCAAAAGCTCTTAGCATCATTTGATATATTATAAATTTCCCCCTCATATCCGGGTTAAATTTATTTCCAATTCAATATCTTATAAAAATCGTAATCTTCAGGATTTGGAAGATATTTTTTTGCTGCTTCATAATCGGCAGGAGTAATATAGTGTACAAGGTGTTTGTATATTCCCTGAGCCATATCTCCTTCAATGTCAACTTTACGAGGAAGAATTTTTCCTGTTTTAGGATCCTGAAAATCTTTAAGATAAAGAGGTTTTATTCTTCCGAGAGTATCAACATACACTATGCACCCAGTCTCTCCTTTAGCAAATAACTCATATACGCCAAAGCCTAGTTGAGAACAATATAGCAAGTCATAGGAAATTGGGGGTTGACACCTTATGTCATACCCTATTTCGATTGGCCTGGTTTTAATTTTGATACCTAGCTCTTTGAGCTTTATTTCCATTATATCATTAAATAACTGAGCTTTTGATATTTTACCTAATTCAGGATGTCCGTGCTCGTCAAAAGTAAATTTCACCCCGGTAGAGGTTAATTCTTTATCGTCAAGTTCATGAAAAACACCCTCTGAAAGCATTATGCCACCATAAGGAATTCCCATAAGTTTTCTTTTTACAATAGCAGAAATGGAAAGTTTTATTATCTTATCTACAGTAATCTGAGTCTTATTGAACATTTCTGGAATAATAATCATCGGATAATGGCATGAGGCTCCAATACCTAAAGCAAGATGGCCGGCTGATCGTCCCATAGCAGAAACAATAAACCAATTCCCTGATGTACGTGCATCTTCATAAACAGTAGTAGCAATACGCGTTCCTTCTGCCTTGGCTGAATTATATCCAAATGTAGGCGTGTTCAATGGAAGAGGAAGATCATTATCGATAGTCTTAGGTACATGGATATTTTGAATAGGATAATTTTTGACTTTCATAAATTGTGCAATCTTGTTGGCAGTAGAGGCAGTATCATCACCTCCTACAGTTACAAGCAATTTAATATTATTATCTTCAAATAATTTTAAATTGAAATTTTCCTCATAATCTTTCTCATTTGGCTTATAGCGGCTCATCATAAGAAAAGAACCTCCCCTGTTGAAAAT
>JBAXYG010000023.1:0-12077 GCA_041670905.1 Bacteroidales bacterium | reverse complement strand
CTTAAAAGCTGACGCTTTAATTTCCAGTACGACAGACACTGTTATTCAATCAAAAATTGCCGGCATAATATTCAATTATTATCTCAATTCCCCTATTATGGGATATGAAGCAGTTGCAGTATACCTTGCAGATAACTATTTCTTAAATAAAAGATTAAAGTGGCTCGATGACTCTACTTATCCCCTATTATATACGTTTGCTGAATTCAACCGCGAATCTCTTATCGGGATGGATGCCCAAGATCTGTTTATGGAAGATATCAACGGATATAATATTTCATTGAGAAATTCCGAAGGAGAGTATAAGGTTGTTTATTTTTATGATGATAAATGCTCCTCTTGTATGGAACAGACTCCGCAATTAGTAAAAATAGCCAAGAACTATTCTGGTGAGCCTATATCTATTTTTGCTATTTTCACACAGAGTAATAAAGAGGATTGGGAAAAATATGTACAAAAATATTTCAGTGATATAAATAACCCCAATGTTACCATTTATAACCTTTGGGATCCTGAAGCTAAATCTTCATTTCATAAAAAATATTCTGTATTGTCAACACCTTCAATGACTTTACTTGATTGGAACAATCACATCATCGGGAGAAAACTAAACTGTGAAGCTCTTGCACAGATGTTGAAAATAAAAAACAACGACGTATCAGGTTACAGAGCTCTGTTTACTAATGTGTTCCACAAAATAGATAACAATAACGAATATATAACACATCAGATTATTGATGCTTTTTATGAAAAATCAAAAAATAATAAAGAACAACTCCAAGAGACATTATATGAATTGTATAAATTTCTCAAATCCAGTTCTGATTATGAAAATCAGAAAGGTGCAGTATATTTAGCCCAAAAATATTTTTTGGGCAAACCTGAATTATGGTCACACGAAATTATTGAAGAGACTAAATTTGTTCTGGAAATGTTTCACAAAAACCAACTCGGGACTAAAGCCACAGATCTTAAACTTACAAACAATAGAGGACACAAAAAATCTATTCTGAAATATAAATCAGACTACACTATTCTTTATTTTCATCTTGTTCTTTGTGAGGATTGCCAGAAATATAAAAAAAACCTGACAGATATTTATAACAAGTTCAAAAATAAAGGAATAAAAATTATTTCCATATACGTAGGCGAAAACGAAAAGGAATGGAAAAAATATGTGAAAAATAGTGATAGAAAATGGATTTATTTTTGGGATAAAAACGGGGATTCTGATATGCATACAAAATATGACATCCATTATGTCCCTAAAATCTATCTGCTTGACAAGAATAAGACAATAATCGCAAAAGATATAGATACATCAACCCTTAATATATTAATTGAAAAATTATGATTAGTGGAAAATATAAAGAATTATATAACAGGCTAAAAATCCACATTCCCACTGAGAGAATGTTTCACGATGCCCTCAATACTTTGGCATACGGTACTGATGCCTCTTTTTATAGATTAACCCCAAAACTTGTAATTAGAGCTAATGGGGAAGATGAAGTCAAGTTTATACTCAAGAATGCATATGAAATGGATATTCCTGTTACGTTCCGCGGAGCAGGAACCTCTCTTTCTGGCCAATCAATAAGTGATTCGGTTCTGGTGATAGCGTCACACGGCTGGAACAAATATGAAATACTGGATAACGGACTTAAGATAAAACTTGAACCAGGTATAAGGGGATATCTTGCAAACAGATACCTTGCTCCTTACGGGCGTAAGATAGGACCAGATCCCGCATCCCTCGAATCTGCAATGATTGGAGGTATCGCTTCAAATAATGCAAGCGGAATGTGCTGTGGTACCGCTCAAAATTCATACAATACCATTGCTGATATAAGAATTATCTTTTCTGACGGTACTATATTGGATACTGCAAACGAACAATCAAAAAATGATTTCAGGACAACTCATAAAAATACTATTACAGCCCTTGAAGATATTTCAGCATATATTAATGCAGATGTTACTCTTAAAGAACGTATAAAAAGAAAATATAAGATAAAAAACACAACCGGATATTCAATTAATTCTTTCGTTGATTATACAGATGGTATTGAAATCATAAAACACATTATTATTGGCTCAGAAGGAACCCTTGCTTTTATTTCCAACATAACATACAATACAGTAATAGATTATAAATACAAATCAACTGCTCTGGCTATTTTTCATAATATTAAGGAAGCATGCGAGGCTGTCCAAATATTAAAGACACAACCGGTTTCAGCTGTTGAACTTATTGACAGAGCCGGTATTCGTTCAGTTGACCAGACTCCGGGCATTCCTGATTACCTTAAGACATTACCTCAGGATAGTTGTGCTCTGCTTATAGAAAACCACTCCACAAATGAGAAGGAATCTAAAGCTGCAACTATAAGTATAAAAGAGTCAATTAAAGATATTGCAACTATAGTTCCTTATGAATTCACAACAGATCCTAAAGAACAGGCAGTTTTATGGAAAATAAGGAAAGAAACCCTTCCAACCGTAGCCGGAATGAGGAAGTCCGGAACGGCAGCCATCATTGAAGATATATGTGTCCCTGTACCTATGCTTTCACATGCCGCAACTGACCTCAGAAAGGTTTTTGCAGATGATGGATATGACGATGTAGGAATTTTCGGACATGCTCTTGAAGGAAATCTTCACTTCATATTTAATCAGGATTTCAGCACTGAAAGTGAAATCAGAAAATATCATAAGTTCATGGAGGACATTGCATCCCTGATTATTACAAAATATGATGGATCACTGAAAGCGGAACATGGTACAGGCAGGAACATGGCGCCTTTTGTTGAAAAAGAGTGGGGAGCAAAAGCTTACTCTCTGATGAAAGATGTCAAGAAAATATTTGATCCAAAAGGAATTATCAACCCAGGAGTATTATTGAACGATAACCCAAATATTCACATACAGAATTTAAAGCCTATTCCTACAACAAGACCAATAGTCGATAAATGTATGGAATGCGGATTCTGCGAAGGCTATTGTGTTTCAGAAGGGCTTACGCTCTCCCCTCGTCAAAGGGTTGCCGTAATTCGAGAAATTGAAAGGCTTAAGGCAACAGGAGAAGAGCCTCATAGGGCAGCTGAGATGCAAAAGTTATTCAAGTATGCCGGAATGGCAACCTGTGCAACAGATAGTTTGTGTAATTTACACTGTCCGGTAAATGCTGATACCGGAAAACTCATAAAAGAATTAAGGCACGAAGAACATTCTGCTAAAGGAGAGAAAAATGCTATTTGGATAGAAAAAAGGATGGGTATTATAACCTCGCTGATGAGAGGAGGTCTGAAGTTCATTAATGCATTGAGACTACTATTCGGCAAAAAGGTTTTCGGTGCCTTAGCAAGAGGCATGAGAGTAATAACATTTAAGGCCATCCCATTATGGAATGAACATATGCCGACCGGAGCTAAAAAAATAAAAGTGACAAATTCTCCTCAAAAAGAGACAAATAAAGTTGTATACTTTCCATCATGCATAACACGAAGTATGGGAACATCAAAGAGTTATTGTAACGAAAAAGAGATAACACAACTCACTGAAGCAATCCTGATAAAGGCAGGTTACAGTATAGTCTATCCTAAAAATCTTAATAACCTTTGTTGTGGAATGTTATTTTCAAGCAAGGGATATGTAGACGCCGGACAAAAAGCTTCCGATGAACTGAAAGCTGCTTTGATTGAAGCATCCGCAAATGGAAAATATCCTATTCTTTGTGATATGAGCCCTTGCCTGTATACTATGCATACAAACATGGATGAAGAACTGAAACTTTATGAACCGGCGGAATTTATTGATAAATATATTATTAACAAACTTAATATTAAACCTATCGATAAAAAAGTAGCAATTTTTGCAGTATGCTCTGCAAAAAAACTTGGTGTAGATAATTTATTGGAAAATATTGCAAGAAAATGTGCAAAAGAAGTTGTAGTAATAGATTCTAATTGTTGCGGATTTGCCGGTGACAGAGGATTCCTCTTCCCTGAATTAAACTCACATGGCCTAAGAAATCTTAAAATTCAAGCTTCCGGATGTTCTGCCGGTTATGCCACTAGCAGAACATGTGAAATAGGACTTTCTAAAAACAGTGGAATTCAATTCAACTCCATATTGTATTTGGTAGCAGAAGCAGCTGGAATCAGCACATCAAAATAAAATAATATGTACAGAAGCCTTCAGGAATATGTGGATTTTCTTGAGTCAAAAGATGAACTTATAAGAATAAAAGAGTTCGTTGACCCTATTTTGGAAATTGCGCATGTTACAAATCTTGTAAGTAAAAAAGAAGGTGGAGGAAAAGCCCTTCTTTTTGAAAACACAGGCACAAAATACCCTGTTCTTACTAACATGATGGGGTCAGAAAAGCGGATAAAATATGCGCTCGGGATCAATTCATTTGATGATATATCTGAGAGAATAAACAGTTTTATCAGCGATGTGATGAAGGAAAAGAAGGGAATGATGGACAAAATCAAACTGCTGCCTATACTTAATAATGCCTCAAACTGGCTTCCTGTCAACATTAAGGGACATGCTCCTTGTCAGGATTCCATCCAGTATGCTGCAAAATTAAGCGACTTACCTATTCTCAAATGTTGGCCACAAGATGGAGGAAGATTTATAACGTTACCTCTGGTTCATACAAACAGTCCTGTTACAGGAACAAGAAATGTTGGAATGTACCGGATGCAGGTATTCAGCGAAAATAGTACCGGAATGCACTGGCATATACATAAAACCGGAGCCAAACATTTAGAAGAGTGCACACACAGACTTCCTGTAGCTGTATGTCTTGGCGGTGATCCGGTATATACTTATGCTGCCACGGCACCTCTTCCGGAAGGAATTGACGAATATATTTTAGCCGGATTTCTAAGAAACAAACAGGTAGAACTTGTACAATGCTTCACACAAGATATTAAGGTACCGGCAGATTGCGACTTTGTTTTTGAAGGTTATGTACAAAAAAGCGAGCCCAAAGTAGTTGAAGGTCCTTTTGGAGACCATACCGGATTTTATTCCCTTGCAGATAAATATCCCACATTCCATATAACCTGCATAACACATAGAAATAACGCCATATATCCTGCTACAATTGTAGGAATACCACCACAGGAAGATAAATATATTGCTCTTGCAACAGAAAAAATATTTCTCACACCAATTCAACTTGCCATCGCCCCTGAAATAGAAGATTTATATCTTCCCGAGGAAGGAATAGGGCATAATTTTGCTGTTATTAAAATAAAAAAAAGTTATCCGGGACAAGCAATAAAGATTGCTAATGCACTTTGGGGTGCAGGACAAATGATGTTCAGTAAATTCATTATAATAGTGAGTGAAAATATTGACATAAGGAACAGGCATTCACTTGCCGAAGAAATATCTAAAAACTATTCTCCCCAAAGAGATACTATACTAAGCAGAGGGCCACTCGATATTCTTGACCATACTGCCCCAATATGTGGCTATGGTGGAAAAATATGCATAGATGCAACAGTAAAAACGACAGATGAAAAGACTTTGGGAGACGAAGTCTCATTAAAAAGTAGTTTTATAGAATTCACACACAAGAAGCATATAGAAAATAACGAGAATGGAAACCCTCTTATTTCAGTAATTTTAGATGAAGATGCTGATACTTCCAATAGTTATAACTCCCTTTGGCTACTTGGATGCAATTGCGACCCTGAAAGAGATTCTGAGATAAAAAACGGCACCCTTATTCTTGATGCTCGCTCAAAAAAAGGCAGAAAAAACTTCACAAGGGAGTGGCCGGACATGGTTGAAGCAGACAAAACAACTATTGATGCTGTCAACAAGAGATGGAATAAGTTAGGAATAGACTAACGTTTTCTTTTATAAATAAACGATATTCCTATAAGCGACAGCATTAGCAGACAAAACAAGAAAGAGGATACTCTTCCTATAACATCTCCATACTTGACAAAGATTGTCTTTTCAGAATTCAAGTGTACATTTTCTTTTATAGCTACCGGAACCCACCAATCAGTCTTCTGTAATATATCACCTCGTTGGTTTATAAATCCTGATGTTCCTGTATTTGTGGCATGTACAATATCTCGGCGCATCTCTATTGCACGCAAAGAGGCAAATCTGAAATGTTGTCTATAACCGGGTGTATCTCCCCACCATCCGTCATTTGTCATTACTGCCATGAAATTTGCACCTAAATCAACAGCTTCACGGCTATAATCTCCATAAATAGATTCATAGCAAATCATCACGCCAAAGTTATTTCCATCATTTCCTCTCATTATAGATAACTCTTTCTGTGTAGCATAACTATCTTGAGCCCCTCCAAATTTGGCAAAAATATCTCCCAGAAAAGTAAGTTGTTTTTGATATGGAATACGCTCTACGCCGGGAACTAATTTTGATTTGTGATAATACTGATAAATATCATCTTTATCGATAAATATAGCGGAATTATATACTTCATACCAGTACTCACCAACACTTCTCGCCGTTACCGAAGGCTTAATAGAAGTATAAAAATTCTTATACGCCAATGCTCCAAACACAAAATTAACCTTAGGATGTTTATTGATATAATCTTTAAATGCCATATAAGTTCCATTACCTTCCGGGTAATCAAGATCAAGCCTATACGTAAAAGTTTCCGGTGTAAAGATATATCTGGTATCGGGAGTAATAACCTTATCAACAAGACTAAGCAGTTTATTATCCTGAACTCTCTGCGATACTTTACCGAATTTTTCAGTAAATGGATTGATGTTAGGCTGAACAACAACAACTTCAACACTATCCCCTTTCTCTTTGTATCCATAATATTTGAAAAGAGAATACACCATAGGGACTACCAATACTATTGCAAACGTAGATAGTAAAGCATATCTTCCCCTCTTTTGATATTTTCCGGCCGGCTTTGAACCTTTAAGGTTAATAATAACAAAATACAGTAGAACATTTGATAAAAGAATCCATAAAGTACCTCCTAACACTCCGGTAATATCATACCACTGAACCAATTTAACAGAGGCTGCAAATGAATTTCCGAGAACAAGCCAAGGCCATGAAATCTCAATCTCATAATATACATGCTCCCATGCAAGCCATGTAGCAATAAAAAAAAGATACGGAAGTATTCCTTTTACCCTCTTTTTACTCCAGCGGAATAAAGCAAAGATTACAGACATCTGAAGGGTATTAAGTAAAAGGGCAGCTACAGAACCTATCGGTGATACATAATATATCCAGAATGTTGCAGCTAAATTAAAAAGAAAGAATGCAGTAAAATAATACCACCAAGTATGTTTGATGTTATTATCATAACAAATTTTATCAATAAAGAAAAGAGGAACGAGTGCAAACAGCGCAAAAAAGCCACAATGTGGAACTAAAAAAGGTATTGATAAAAATGTCGCAGACATAAAAACTAATATCCATATCCTTGACTTAATTGCAGATCTGTTATTATCCATAAGAATATTTTTAAAACTTAGCAAAGATAGATTTTTTTTCGTTTATAATTAATATCTTTGCCCACTCATTCACATACTTAACCTTATGCTGGAGAATTTTATCAAAGCGATTATTATTGGATTGGGCGCATCTATTCCATTGGGACCTGTTGGAATAATGTGTGTACAAAAAACAATTAGTAAAGGAAGGTATTCCGGGTTTTTTACCGGAATAGGTGCTTCAATGGCAGATACATTTTATGCAGCAATAGCCCTTTTCTCACTTGCTTTTGTACAGGATTTTATAATGGAAAATAAAGTATGGGTAATGATTGCAGGAGGCGTTATCATCTGCTTTATAGGGATAAAAATAGCCATCACAAATCCTGTAAAACAATTGCGCCAACCAAAAAAGAGTAATACGAAACATGTTCAAGAAGTTCTGCAAGGTCTTGCTGTTACAATTACCAATCCTGGATCCTTAGTATTGTTGCTTGGTCTTTTTGCATTTGTAGGAATAGATCTTGGTCAATCCGAGAAATATACAGTTTCTGTCATTTTGGCGGGTGTATTTATAGGAACATCAGGATGGTGGTATATCTTAAGTACTACAATTAATATTTTTCGCAAGAAATTCAGATTAAGGCAACTCCTGTTTATGAACCGCATTTCCGGCTCAATAATAGCTGTATTAGGACTTATCACAACTTTCGAAGGATTATTTCGGCTTCTGTTTCCATAATTATTTTTGGGAGAATGCAACGTTCGGTCCCTTTTTTGTATCTTTGTACTATACCTATCGATTAATAGGTCACGACCATGGGGATGTTTTGGTTTTGACAGCAAATGATATCGGGGGGTAAGCATACCGAGCTTCGTGACCTGGCTCGTTAATATCAGATCTCAAGCCATTAACTGGCAATACAAATTTTGCACTCGCTGCGTAGTCTGACTTAGTCGACTCCTTAATCACACTGCCCAGGGCAGTTATGACGAGTATCCCGCCTGATTTTCCGCGAACTATATTTGGCAATGGGGTATCATTCAAGTTCACTGCGTGCATCTACTTCTCTATAATGCACTAAGATTTAGAGGATACGGATTAAGTGGCTTGCCTGTCAGCAGCTTAATCCCGACAAATAACAACAGGATAAGTATGTAGAAAGCTTTCGGATGCTTTGTTTGGACGGCGGTTCGAGTCCGCCCATCTCCACAAAAAATAACCTTGTAACGAACAATAAGTAAGTTACAAGGTTTTTTTTTGACAGTTTTATTTAGTTATAAATCAAAACTGTATTGTTTCGGACGGAATAATCTTCATAAGACAGATATCATCTCCCATTTTTACACTTTTCAGTAATTCGACATCAACTTTGCACCCAAATGCTTTTTCAAAAATAACTTTACTATAACCTGTTGTGCACTGACACCAGGTATTTGTTTCTAATTTATCTACTTCAGCAAGCATTGGACACGGACAATAAGGAAACTGTAAATAAAGTTCACCACAAAGAAATGATAAACCGGCGGCTTTTGCTTTGTCGTGATTAGCAAATTCTTCTAAATTGGAAGAAGATTTAACAAGTTCCTTTAATAAGGCTAATTTTTCGTCCATTCCATAACCACATTGGCAACTCATCCTTATTTTTTTTATTGTAGATTTATCAAAATTATCTTCCAACCTTTTCATGGTGTTTTTTACCCATGTAGGATTATTTTCTTCATTCCGGGTTACTATTTTTTGAGCTGTTGTATCATTGCTCTCTGCTTTTACAGCATTATATATGACTTGTTCTTGAATTTTTCTTATATCAAACATTATATGTAATTTTTTAGTTTAAAAAACTTGAGCGGAAATAAAATTCCAAACAACTAAACATTAACCTATGGTTTGTTAAGGTTAACTATGCTTTAATTATCAATTTTAATACAGTCTTCATTTCTTCAGTGTCAAATTTTTGCACATATTTCACATCCAATTGTGTGTATGTGCTTTATTTATCAATCAATATTTTCACTAAATCTTCTTCTTTATAAATTTCATTAACTTTAATCAAAATGTCAGATAATCGTTTAACATCAATCTGTGTCTTAACATCTTTTCTTTTATTTGTCCAAGTGTATAATATTGGTTTATCATGAATTATTCGTAAAGCAATAATTTGTCCAGTTACTTTATCATATGAATAACTGCAATCCTCTAATCTATCAGAGCTGTTTAAATTTAATCCGTTAAACAAAATTATTAAATCTGCCTGAAATTCTACGTCATAAATCCCAGAGGCAACAACTGGAACTCCTGAACCATTAATCTGCTTTATCGCTTTTATAATTCCATTTGAAGTCTGATAAAAAACAATTGTTGTACCTGCGAATCCATTATCCTCAAACCATGTTTTATTGTCAATCTTATCAATTATGCTATTCTGTGCATAAGAATTTAAAGAAAGAATCGAAAGAATAATACTTAATCCAATTGTCAGTTTCATATGTATAATTGTTAATGTTTACTCATTTTTTGAAATCCATTCTTCAAAGCTCTTTTAGTATCTACAGATTCCAATATTATCTCTTCATGTTTTTTTAAAAAATTTATAATAGAGTTTTTATCTACAATGTTTGCTAACGTTTTGATGGTATGGCCCGTTTTAATGGGCTATAATGCCTGTTAGGCACTGAGTTTTCATTTCATTAGTTATTAAATCAGCATGAATGTTTTTATTCTGTTATCTGTAAATTCGAATCTCAAACAACAACTTTCTTTCATTATCGCAATATCTTTTATTGAACCAATATTAATTTTTATCGGTTTGTTGTCTGAATTGGGAACATATATCCTAAATTCATTTTGATGACTAAAATTTTGGTGCTTCTTAAAGGGTCCAATATGTCCTGAGTATTCATTTGGATAATAATCTACTGGTTTAGATTGTATATCCTTATACCCCTCTTCTAATAACGCCTTTTTTACTCTTTGTATGAATTTTCGAGGATTGCTTATAACTATTAAAGATTCTCCAAAAGATTTGGTTTTAAACTCAGTTACTTCTGCTTTGTCTATCAAATCTTTTGAGTAAATTCCACTTAAACAATAGATATTGCCTTTGTTATTACTATCAATATTTATAACACATTCTTTAGCATTGAGTGAAACACCATCTTTATTTATGTCCTGTCCAACATCACACATTTTTACTTTTACATCTCCTAGAAACTGCCTCTGTAGAATACTGTCATATGGATCAGAGCGATCTTGATTATTATCACACTCTCTAATGCGATCTACAGTATTCATATAAATTTCTCCTTTTTCAAACAGATTCTTTATATCTTCAGTTTTTCCTCGTCGGAATAATATAAAAAGGGTATTTTCTTCTATTGTAATCATTGGATATATTGTGTTATTAACCTTGTGCCTAACGTTTTGCATATTTGTTGTGCTTAGTTTTTCTCTTCTAATTAGAATTCTATTATTCTTTGATAATTCTGAATGCATCTCCATAATGTTCTAATAAAATTGCTGTGTACTTTTTGTTTTCTTTTAAACTAATCAGGTTTCGTAATTCTTTCCCTGATTTAGTGAATTGTATTAATCTTAATTGTTTACCTGCAACCTTTAGTTCAGCAGGAATACCGGCATAGTTTACTTTTTCAAAAGTAGAATCTGGGTCAGCATCATAATTAAACATTATGGTTTCTGCGTTTCTAATTAGACCTGCACCATCTAATTCAAATAAATCGTTATATGAAACATCATATTCATTTAGAGGTCCAATATTCTGAAACGAAAAAACATGTGGATGTATAACGAAGCATGTGCTATCATCTTCGATTGATAAATTACATAATCTAGAAAAAGAGTTACCTAAATCAGACGTTAAAACAGATAACAGTTGTAAAGTATTAGGACTAACGCTCCTTGGTTTAATTATTTCTTTCGATAATATCTTTGCAAGGATTTCTTGAACGTCTTCAGCACTTTTGGTTTCAGATAAATTCCAAAATATTGTAATCCAATCATTATCTATACTCTCTTTCGCATCTTTTTCAATGTATGTTGAATTCAATTGGTGAACAGTTTTAAATGCAATTTTATCTTTATTCACTTGTCCTTCAATAATTCTTCTTCCGAAGTTATATAGGGCTCTATTTGCTAATTCATTATCTGTTTTAAATAATTCTGCGGCGGCGTTTGCCGCTGCCTCAATTAATTTGACTTCTACATCAGCTCTTGCTCTTATTAGTTTTGCTTTCCCTTCAAGATGAGCAACTGGAATGTCTGTTACACTTGTAATTAACTTACTGATTCCTTTCGATAATGCGGTTATTGCATTTTGTTTAATTAAATCAGGAATTGGTAAATTTTTCAAGAAGTCAAGAGAATTGTTTTCTTGTTCATTCATAGTTGTCGTCATTTTAAAATTAAGCACAACGGTCTCGTGTATGCGTAGTGGCGGATTTCGGTGCACCTTACTTTCAACCCGAGATGAAGTTGATGCGAGTGCTAAAACTTGATGTTTGCACTTTCGCCGCCATTACGTATGACACATTGTTATCGCTTAGTGGTTTATTTATCTTTTTGTTAGTAAGTCAAACAGCTTTTCATTT
>JBAXYG010000022.1:0-12123 GCA_041670905.1 Bacteroidales bacterium | reverse complement strand
TCGTACTTGATGGCTCTGATGATAATGTTTCAGGATTAAAACTTTCAAGAATTCTTGAAAAGGTGAGAAAAGACTCCACAATAAAAGCAGTTGTATTTAGAGTAAATTCTCCTGGAGGCAGTGCTCAGGCAGCAGAAATGATAAACAGGGAACTTGGTTTACTGAAAGATGTTAAACCGGTTATAGCAAGTTATGGTAATTACGCAGCTTCAGGAGGGTATTGGATATCTGCAAGAGCAGACAAAATATTTACTGACAAAACCACCCTTACCGGCTCTATTGGTGTATTTTCTCTTATTCCTAGCATAGGAAGAGCTCTGGATAAGAATCTTGATATTAAAAATGTAAGCATTTCAAGCAATAAACATGGTGATGCATTAATCGGGATGCGCATCCTTGATTCTGAAGAGCAAAGTTATATGCAAGGAATGGTTGATAAAGTTTACACTGACTTCACCGAACTGGTTGCAGAAGGAAGAGATATGACCACAACTCAAGTAGATAATATAGGTCAAGGAAGAGTATGGGCCGGCAGAGACGCTTTGGAAATCGGTCTTGTTGATTCTATTGGAGGACTAATTGACGCAATCAATTATACTGCAGCAGCTGTAGACCTGGAAAGTTATCAACTGGTTGAGTATCCGGTTCTCAAAACCTCTTATGAAAAACTGATGGAATCACTCACAAAAACAAGTGCCACAATTGAGGCTCTAAATAATCCTATGATTTTATTCAGAAAGGCTTACTCTTCTCTAAAAGAGGAAACACGCATTACATTCTACGCACGCATGCCTTACATATACAATATTCAATAATTAAAATCTTGATATAGAAACGATTTGTTTGGTGGCCGCTATAACCTTATAGCGGTCATCAATTCTTTTACCCACAACACAGACTATTTGTTCATTTCCTTTTTTATCAATAGTAGTAACAACTATCTGCTTCTTTTTCTCCTCAACATCTAGTTTAAGATCTACAAAAAAATCACTTAACTTTTTAAAACCTTTCATCCCATAAGGCTTAAATTTGTCGGCATTCTGCCAATTTCTACATTTCAATGGAAATTTAACTTTCTTCCCGTCAATAAAGAGTGTATCCTCAGTGGCTTTAGGATTAAATTCTTCCGGTTTAGGAAAGACTTTTATCCTGACTCTTCCATCAAATACTTCTTCCCTATTCTGATACACCTTTAAATACTCTCTATCTCTTATCAAGATATGTGTAGAAGATAAAAAAGTTTTACCACTCTGCCCGTTAAGTGAACTATCTATCTGAGAGATTTGAGTTTCATTATATCCATAACCTTGTAGAATACGATATAGCCAATAGCCTCTATATTTTTCCTTTTTCAGGTTTTCAATATTTATTAACATAACATCATCTTCCACATTATACAGATAACCCTGATGCTCCTTATATAAATCATTCATTATCTGTTCAACATCACCGAAACGAAACATTTCTTTTTGAATTGTAATCAAAAATGAGGGGTTAATTTTCTCAAACTGAGGAAATACTTCATTTCTCAATCTGTTTCTCATATAGTGAGACTCTTTGTTTGTCTCATCCTCTCTGAAAGGAACATTATTTTCAGCAACATATGCTGCTATCTGCGCCCTGGTAAATGAAAGAAGTGGCCTTATAATATTTCCGTTTGTCTCTCTTATTCCAGAAAGACCCTTCATTCCGGTTCCTCTAAGTAAATAAAGAAACAAAGTTTCTACACTATCATTTAGATTATGTGCAATAGCAAGATAATTAAAAGAATATTCACTAATCAACTCACGGAACCACCCATATCGAATATCTCTGGCAGCCATTTGTGTTGATATTGAGTATTCATCCGCATATTTTAGGGTATCAACTTTATTAGAAAAAAATCTTATTCCATGCTCCTTAGCCCATTCTTTTACCATATTTTCATCTCCATCGCTTTTCTCTCCCCTAAGTGAAAAATTTACATGAGCAATAGAAAATTTACAGCCCAATTTGCTGTTCAAAAACAAATTAGCCATACACATAGAGTCTATACCGCCACTGACAGCCAATAAAACGTTTACATCTTCTCCTTTAAAGGGAGTAAGTCTATCCAATTCATTATCAAAAGCTGCCTGCATATAAATATTATTTTTTACTAAAAAATGTATATGAAAAACCTATACTAAAAATTTCTTTGAACTGTATTCCGGGAACCTTAATTACCTCACCGGCATCATTTAGAACAACATTCCCGATATTATCTTTCTTATCAAGAAATTTTATTGTATCATCATATATCATGTAAGTTCTCATTGTAGCAGAGAAAAATTTAGTGATTTTAGCATCAATATTTACATCCCAATTCACTTTAATATTCTGAGGTTTATTTAGATAGTCCGAGAATAGTGTAAGAGAGGAAGAAGCTTGAAAGTTTTCTACTGCAAGTTTAGTATCAATCTTAATCTGTGCACCTAATTCAAATTTACAAAATTTATCAATTGCATTGCCATATTTCACTCTTAAATTTTCATCACTTACCATTACAATCTTACCTGTAATTGGAGCAACGTTTATTGCAATATTATTTTTTGGTTTATAGTCCATCCCAATACCCAATGACGTATAGGCAGGAGCAAAAAAATTGGATACAAGAACAGATTTTTCATAACCTTCAGCAAATTGGGTTTTAAAATTATAGACTGCAGAAAAATAGAGATTATCTACAGCCTTGTATCCCAATTTGCTATCAAAGATAAAACGGTCATCGCTCTTTTTATATCCGTCATCAAATGACCTGATAAAACCGTAACCTATCTGAAGTTGATTATCCCAAATAAAATTATCTTTACTGTAATTTGCATTCATATTAAAAAATGTATTCAAAGAAATTGAACCATAACCTCCTGCCGCCCAATTATTTAAAGACAACTGAGAAAACCCAATTTGGGTTGCTACTGTATGTTTCCAATTTTTAGGTTCCGATACCGGAACCGAATCAATTTTAGTTTTTGTGGGATTTTGGGCAAATCCTATAGATGCACAAAAAATAAGCAGGATAAATAAAATAACTTTTCTCATAATATAAAATACTAAAATCTAATATGATCTGGCAAAAATAACCCTTCTGTGTGAAGGTTTACCGGAATAAACACATTTTCCCTCTTCTTCCATTACATTTGTATCAATAGGGATGCAACGAATTGTTGCCTTTGTCTCATTTTTAATCTTTTCCTCGGTTTCAGCAGTTCCATCCCAATGGCAAAGCAGAAAACCACCCTCCTCTATTTTTACTTTAAATTCTTCCCATGTATCAACCTTAAATGTATTTTCTTCTCTGAATTTATATGCTTTGTCATAAATATTCTTTTGAATAACATCCATTAAATTGTACACATGTTGTGCCAATCCATCTTGAGGAACAGACTCTTTTGATAAAATATCACGACGGGCAAGTTCTACCACCCCATTTTCTAAATCGCGTGGACCAATTGCAATACGTACAGGAACACCTTTAAGTTCCCATTCGGCAAACTTAAAGCCTGGTCTCAGATTATCCCTGTCATCAATTTTTATAGAGAGGCCGAAACCTTCCATCTCATTCTTGAACATATTCATTTTATTGAGAATATTATCATGTTCAGCTTCCGTCTTAAATATAGGAACCATAACCACATGAATAGGAGCTAATTTTGGAGGAAGAACCAATCCGTTATTATCACTGTGAGCCATTATAAGAGCTCCCATTAAACGAGTTGAAACGCCCCATGAAGTAGCCCATACATACTCGAGATTTCCCTCTTTATTTGCATATTGAACTTCAAATGCCTTAGCAAAATTTTGACCGAGAAAATGTGATGTTCCAGCCTGTAATGCTTTCCCATCCTGCATCATAGCTTCAATACACAAAGTATCCAACGCTCCGGCAAAACGTTCTGTTTCGCTTTTATGACCTACAACTACAGGAAGAGACATATATTCTCGCGCAAATTTTGCATATATTTCAACCATTTTCTGTGCTTCTTCGATTGCTTCCTTCTTAGTAGAATGAGCAGTATGTCCCTCCTGCCATAAAAATTCTGTGGTACGAAGAAACAATCTTGTACGCATTTCCCATCTTACAACATTAGCCCACTGATTAATAAGCAGAGGAAGATCTCTCCATGATTTTATCCAATTCTTATACGTACTCCATATTATCGTCTCCGAAGTGGGTCGTACAATAAGTTCCTCTTCCAACTTAGCACTAGGATCAACCACAACACCTTTGCCATCAGGATCAATCATCAGTCTGTGATGTGTAACTACTGCACACTCTTTAGCAAAACCCTCAACATGTTCAGCCTCTTTACTCAAAAACGATTTTGGTATAAAAAGGGGAAAATAAGCATTCACATGTCCTGTTTCTTTGAACATCTTGTCCAGCTGCTGCTGCATTTTTTCCCAGATTGCATAGCCGTAAGGTTTTATCACCATACAGCCCCTCACAGCTGAATTTTCAGCCAAATCTGCTTTTACCACCAGATTATTGTACCACTGAGAGTAATTTTCTTCTTTGTTTGTTACCTCTTTTGCCATTATAATATTGTATACGGTATAATTTTTGTTATATTTGTTACATAATTTGACTGCAAAAATACTAAAAAATAACTAACACCGGAGGTAAAAATGAAAAACAAAATCTTATATCTACTGATAATAGGGTCGTTAGTACTAAGTTCTTGTGGCCCCACAAGCTATTATTCATCTTCAGCGTATGAAGATGGCATATATTACAGACCTACTAAAGAGTCTCGTATGGCTATAACACAATCTAATAAAGAAATAAAAAATCTCAAACAGGAAACCGAAGAAGATTATACCACATTCATAGATTCCGATGGAAACATCTATACTTTATCTGACGGTGAATCATATGAAGAACGTCTTCATAAGTTTGATAACTCAAATTATAATTTCTATGTAGATTATGGAAATTGGTATTCACCGTGGTACAACCCATGGTGGGGTTCATACAGATATCCATATTATGGATTCGGCTATTCATCGTGGTACTACGGATTTTATGATCCATGGTATTACGGATATGGTTACAACTATTACAATCCATGGTATTACGGTTACTACGGATACTCTCCATATTATTATGGATGGTATCCCGGATACCATTACCCGGGATCATGGAATCCGGGATATGGTCATGGAGAACAAGTTCCGGACAGAAATATCGTATATGGAAAAAGAGAATCCAACCAGGGTCCTACATACAATAGGAGAAACACAACTAATAGTTACTCTAGACTAGGGAGATCTGGCAGTATATCTGGTTCAAATTCAACCCTATACAACAATAGGAGGAACACTTCCTCATCTTCTGTTAATAATAGCAACACCACGATATACCGCAGGTCAAGCAATTCCAATGTTAAATCATCTTATTCCAACTCTTCAACCAGTAACAGTTCAAGAAACAACAACTCTTCAACCAATAACAACAACAATAACAGTAACTCTTCAAGCAGCACCAATTATAGCAGGAGTGGAGGAAATACATCCGGAAATAGTGGTAGCAGCGGAGGAAGTAACAACAGTAATACCGGAAACGGAGGAACTGGTGGAAGAAGATAATTAACAAATAAATGACAACAGTAAAATTTACTATGAAAACAATAAAAAGTTTATTTTTTATAGCATTATTGACATTACCTATGTCTCTTTTGGCCCAGGGTCCAGCAGATGCTTTAAGATTTTCACAAAACTATTATGAAGGGACTGCACGTACTATGGCTATGGGAAATGCGTTCACGGCCCTTGGTGGAGATTTAGGCGCAATTGCCATTAATCCAGCAAGTTCAGGAATCTTTAGATATTCAGAATTCACTTTTTCTCCATCATATATTACAAGCATGGGGTCTTCAACCTATCTAAACAATACAGCCAATGAATCCTCAACTAAAATGGCATTATCTAATTTAGGATTTGTGTCCACATTCAATACTGGTAATTATAATGGACTGCTGAATTACAATTTTGCAGTGACTATAAACAGAACAAATAGTTTCAATACAATAATGGGTGCAACAGGTAAAACAGACCAATCCAGTTGGCTGGGTTCAGCAGCATCTAATCTGCAAGGAATAAATTCTTCTCAACTAGAAACTACCAGTGAATACAATCCTTATTATAAAACCTCATTACCATGGTCATATCTGTTGGCATGGGATACATACCTGCTTGCAAATACTCCAGATTCAAACGTTGATTATTTAGGATCAACAGAAAATATTGTTGGCAATAACATTATTGTTGGAGGTGATA
The DNA here is from genome assembly GCA_041670905.1 of Bacteroidales bacterium. Taxonomy (GTDB): domain Bacteria; phylum Bacteroidota; class Bacteroidia; order Bacteroidales; family UBA932; genus JBAXYG01. The sequence continues at coordinate 5,826 of JBAXYG010000022.1, read as the reverse complement.
TAGAACAGGAATTTTACAAAAAAACCACAGGTGGAGTAAACGAATGTACCATCAATTTTGGAGGAAATTATTCTGATTTTCTCTATTTTGGAATAAATTTAAACTTGTTAAGTTTAAATTATGAATATAACGAATACTACGCTGAAACGGCTGTCAATACAATAAATTTTCAAGACGGATTTAATAATTTTACGAATAGCTATACACAACGTACATCGGGGTCAGGCCTTAATGCAAAATTCGGTATTATAGTAACCCCTCTTCCTTTTTTAAGATTTGGCGCAACATTTACTACTCCTACGTGGTATGAGATGAGTGATACATGGGTTAGAAATATGACATCAGCATTCTCTAATGGAAATAAGTATTCTAAAGACTCGCCTACAGGAGCATATGATTATTGCATAACCACCCCATTCAGATGGAGCATTGGTGCAGCAATCACTTTTGGAAACCGAGGTCTAATAAGTGCTGATTACGAAAGAGTGGATTACTCTTCTATTACAATGAGTGACAGTGAAGGAAGAAATTCTGCTTTTTCTAATGAAAATAAATATATTAACAGTAATTATATAACTTCAAATATTTTCAGACTTGGGGCGGAATTACTCCTTTCATCCTCACTATCATTAAGAGGCGGATATGATTATTATGGAACTTCCGGTGATGATTATCCATCAGTTCAATATCTTACATGCGGATTAGGTTTTAAGTTGGGAAAATCCGGTAAAACAACAATTGATGTTGCCTATCAGAAGATGTTAGAGTTAAGTGAATCATTCACTCTATATAATGATTATGAAGTAACTGCTCCTGTAGGAACATATACAGGAAATACCAATAAACTTGTATTTACTCTTGGATTTAAATTTTAGAGCAAAAAAGATATTGAGTTTGGTCCCTCATTTGACAGGAGATCGAGAATAGATAGATTAGAAATAAACCCGAATTTGTTTGAGAAGACCTGGTAATAGGTCTTCTCTTTTTTATACTGATTCAGCAAATTATCGACGTGCGATTTAGGATGGATTGTACTTCTGAAATCGCCAAAAGAATATTCCGAATTAAAACTTTCGGTGAATCCAATATTAGGTTTTATACCAATGAACTCAATAAGTTTTTCTAACAATTTGTAGTTAAGATCAAATAGAAATTTCTCTTTCCCATCCATAATAAAAAAAATTTCATCCTGATAATAATCAAAAAATGGGGAAGAATTATAAGCAGAAACAATAGCGCGCTTATGCTGTATAAGCCACGATTTTGTATAATCAATTTTGATATCTCTTATAGGAATCTTATGTGTGCTATCCCTCAATACAGGAATCTTCAGAGCATCTACTCCACCCGTAGCATAAATATGGCATCGTGTGCGATAAGATTGCTTTTGATAATATTCACATTGCTCTATCAGAATTAGTTTACTATTTGCTATTGCATAAAAATACTCTATCGGAGGAAAGTATGCCGTACTTAGAACAACCTGATTGAAGGGTTCCATCAATTCATTATTTTATTTAACAACACCTCTTTTCGAGTTTCTTATAAAGTCAATGATTTTTGTTTTATAATCGCTTTCAGGGAAATCCTGTTCTACTTTGTTACATGCATCAGTAAAATTTAAATTACCTTCATAAATAACTCTGTAAATGTTATGAATGCCTTCTATTTGCTCATTTGTAAAGCCGCGTCTGCGCAATCCAACAATATTTATTCCCTCATAAGAAAGTGGTTCACGACCTACAAGTAAATATGGAGGAATATCCTTAGAAATTTTGGAGCCGGCACCTATCATGGCATGTGCTCCGATTCTGGAAAATTGATGAACAATAGCTGAACCGCCAAATATAACCCAATCTTCTACTGTAACTTCCCCTGCCAGACCCACATAATTTACTAATATACAATTATCACCCACACAACAATCATGTGCCACATGGGAACATGACATGAGAAGACAATTGTTTCCCACTTTTGTTAAGCTTTTACCACTCGCCTGAGTACCTCTATTAATAGTTGCAAACTCTCTGATTGTGGTGTTATCGCCAATCTCTACATATGATACTTCTCCTACAAACTTTAAATCCTGAGGTATAGCACCAACTACGGCACCAGGGAATATCCTACAATTTTTTCCTATTTTTACATAATCAAAAATCGTTACATTAGGACCAATCCATGTTCCTTCTCCTATCTCTACATGTTCAGCAATAAAAGTAAACGGGCCTATTTCCACATTCTTTCCTATTTTCGCATTTTTATGTACGGATACGTTATTTTTCATATAAATATTTTTCATAATTTACCAATAATTTAACTGCTTTCGTATTAATCGAATGCCCTGACTTTTTTGCTACCACTTTCGCCTTTATCGGCTTTCCAACAAGATATAAATCCCCTATTATATCAAGTAATTTATGTCTTGCACATTCGTTTGAATAATGAAGTTTAAGATTATTCAGGTACCCTTCTGGCGCTCTTTCAAGATTTTTAACATTGAACAAGTTCTTCATTCTGTCAAGCTCGTCCTGTGAAATTTGATTATCAACAATCACAATAGCATTATACATATCGCCTCCTTTTATCAAATTGTTTTTTACTAGAAATTCTAATTCATGAAAAAAACAAAAAGTACGACATGGAGCTATTTCTTTTGCATAATCCATATCTTTATCAAAATAAGCTTTCTGTAAACCGAGAACTTTTGATTTATAATCTATTTCAAGTTCTATTTCCAATTTATCAGAAGGGAAAAACATAATTTCAGAGCCACTTACCTCATCTCTTATTTTAAGAGGTTCTTTTATTATCAGATAGTTACGTTCCTCATTCTGTTCAAGCAATCCGTCTACCATTATTGCATCAGTATATGGTTTTGCACTTCCATCTAGAATAGGTAATTCCGGAGAATTTAGTTCAATTAACGCATTATCAACTCCCAGCCCTGAAAAGGCAGATAATAAATGTTCGATTGTAATAACCTCTACATTATTTCTCTTTAATGATGTACTTCGCGCAATTGAAGAAATATTATTGTGGTTTGCTTCAACAATAGCATCTCCATCAATATCTGTTCTTTTAAATATTATACCATGATTAACCGGAGCCGGCATCAATTTCATTTCAACTTTTAAACCGGTATGTATTCCTTTTCCTTTAAAAATATAAATCCCTTTTAATGTATGCTGCTTCATTTTTTTGCATTTGATTTAAAAATGGCATAAGCCTTTAAATACTCTCTGTGATTAATTGCTGGATACCCCATCAATACAGCTCCTTCTTTTTTAACATTTCCAACAATAACACTTTTTGCCGCTAATGTAGTATTATCAGCGATATAAATATGACCTACCATTCCGCTCTGTCCACCAAACATACAATGTTTACCTATTTTTGCTGAACCTGCAATTCCGGATAAAGCGGCCATTACTGTGTTTTCTCCTACTTCCACATTATGCGCAATCTGACATAAATTATCTATTTTAACCCCTTTATGAACAAGTGTAGATCCAATAGTCGCCCTATCAACAGTTGTATTAGCCCCAATTTCAACATTGTCCTCAAGAACGACATTCCCGGTTTGGGGAATTTTCTTGTAAGTTCCATCTTCCCTTGGAGCAAAGCCAAAACCATCAGCTCCAATTACAGCATTTGCATGAATTATGCAATCGTTTCCTATTTTACATCCGTGATATATTTTAACTCCTGGATAAATTATTGTATTTGAACCTATTACAACATCTTTACCTATATATACCTGCGGATATATCTGGCAATTTTTCCCTATCCTTACATTACATTCAATAACAGAATGCTTCCCAACATATGTTCCATATCCTATTTTTGAAGAAAAAGGACGGCAAACAAATAGCCTGTTTCCTCTCTTTTTGTCATTTTTAAGTGAATTAAAATAATCAAGTAATGAAGCTATCGATTCATACGCATTTTCGACTTTGATTATAGTCGGCGTTATTTCTTGTTTGGTTTCAAAAGATTTATTAAGCAAAACAATACTTGCATTGCAAGTATACAAATAATGTTCATATTTAGGATTAGCCAGAAAGCACAATGTCCCCTGCTTGCCTTGTTCTATACGAGCCACAGAAGACACTTTTATATTAGGGTTGCCTATTATTTCTCCTCCAAGATAATCCGCAATTGATTGTGCAGATAATTCCATAATCATTTTTTTAATTGTGATGCAAAGGAAATACAATTTTACGAAAGTAAAAAAAAAGGAACACATAAAATATGCCAGAAATATTATTAATATTAAAAAATATAAAAATTTGGATATTATACTCATTATAACTACATTTGCAGCTAGAAGGAAAAAGAGAAGAAAGGGGACGCGAGTCCCCTTGTTTTATAATAGAATATGATAAATAAAGAAACTATAAAAAACATCTTAGCTGATTATCTAAAAGAAAAAAAACTTTTTCTCGTTGATATAAAGATTAATGCTAATAATGAAATCGAAGTAACTATCGATTCAGCAGATCAAGCGATAAAATTGGAGAATTGTATTGATACCAGCAGGTTTATTGAATCAAAACTCGACAGAACTGTTGAAGATTTTTCCCTTACGGTAGGATCAGCCGGACTTACCTCACCCTTCAAAATATTTGAACAATACAAAAAAAATGAGGGAAAAGAGGTTGAAATTACTTTGAAGAATGGATCCAGAATTAAGGCTATATTAACAAAAACAGAACCAGATAACATTACAATATCATACACAAAACTTGAAAAGGTGGACGACAAAAAGAAAAAAATCAGGAAAGAAATTGTAGAAACATACAATTTCTCAGAGATAAAATGTGCGAAACCTATTATTTGCTTTAAATAGATAATAATAAAAAATAATTTTACTTAAAATGGAAGGGTTAAACCTAGTCAGCACATTTGCTGAGTTTAAAGAGCTGAAAAGCATTGACAGACCAACAATGATGAGTGTTCTGGAAGATATTTTCCGTACACAATTGGCAAGAATGTATGGAGATACGAGCAATTTCGACATAATCATCAATATAGATAAAGGGGACTTTGAAATTTGGAGAAACAGACTAGTTGTTGAGACCGTAGAAGATCCAGCAACACAGATATCACTCGAAGATGTTAAAAAAATTGATGATTCTTATGAGATTGGGGAAGATTTTACTGAAGAGGTAAAACTTGCCGACTTTGGACGTCGTGGGATTTTGAATCTCCGTCAAAACCTTTCAAGTCGCATTATGGATATAGAAAAAGCTAATTTATATAACAGATATCGAGATAAAACCGGTGAGATTCTAGTTGGTGAAGTATATCAGGTATGGAAAAAAGAAGTTCTTGTTATGGATGAAGATGGAAACGAATTGATTCTACCAAAATCAGAACAGATACCTTCCGACTATTTCAGAAAAGGAGATACCGTAAAAGCAGTAATCTCTACTGTTGAGATGCGAAACAATTCCCCTATTATTACTCTTTCACGTACATCTACCTTATTTCTGGAAAGACTGTTCGAACAAGAAGTACCAGAAATATTTGATGGGCTCATCACTATTAAAAAGGTAGTAAGAATACCTGGAGAAAGAGCAAAAGTAGCTGTTGAGTCATACGATGAACGTATTGATCCGGTTGGAGCATGTGTTGGAGTAAAAGGATCCCGTATCCACGGTATCGTACGCGAGCTTAGAAATGAAAATATTGACATAATTAACTGGACGAGTAATACTCAGCTACTTATCCAAAGAGCATTAAGCCCAGCAAAGGTTTCCTCAATGAAATTTAATGAAGAAGATAAAAGTATCAGCGTATACCTTAAACCATCAGAAGTTTCAT
>JBAXYG010000021.1:0-12523 GCA_041670905.1 Bacteroidales bacterium | reverse complement strand
GAAGTTTGTTTTTAATATAACGAAATCTCTCTGCATTGCCGTCTTTATTTTGATAGGGACGGCAATGCTCTTGGTTTCATGTATGGATTATGGTCCTGCAGAGGAGGAAAATTTCTCTTTATCGGGGAAAGGACTTTTCATCATTAACGAGGGTAATTTTATGTATGGAAATGCTTCACTGTCATATTATAATCCAGATAATAGGAGTGTGGAAAATCAGGTTTTCTATCGTTCAAACGGGATACAATTAGGGGATGTGGCTCAGTCCGGAGTTATATATGGAGAGAACCTATATATAGTCGTTAACAATTCAGGAGTTATATTTGTTTGTGATAAAAATACTTTAAAGATGAAAGGACTAATAAAGGGTTTAACATCACCTCGTTATATTCATTTTTTTTCTGATAGTAAAGCATATGTTACAGATCTTTATGCTGATGCCATTTCTATTGTAAATCCTCTGAATTTTGAAGTTACCGGAAGTATAAAAACTGGCTGTTCTACAGAGCAGATGGTGCAATATGGTAATTTACTTTTTGTAAACAGCTGGTCAAATAATAATAAAATATTGGTTGTTGATATTACTACTGATTCTATCATTGATGAGATAGAAGTAGGCATTCAGCCTGTTTCAATGGCCATGGATTGTAGTAATAAATTGTGGGTAACTATAGGTGGTGGATATGAAGGAAGTTCATACGGATATGGTAATCCTGCCCTTTATAAAATAGATGCGCAGAGCCGAAAAGTTGAGAAAATTTATCAATTTGAAATAGGTGATTGTCCTTCCAGAATTGTTCTTAATAGAGCTAAAGACACACTATATTTATTGAAAGAATCTGTTTGGGCAATGAATGTGAATGCTGAGTATTTTCCATCCGATCCTTTTATTGAGAATGAAGGGACAATATTTTATGGGTTGGCAATAGATCCAATCTCTTCTGAAATATATGTTGCAGATGCGATAGATTATGTACAGTCCGGGGTTGTTTACAGGTATTCTTCACAAGGAAAAGTAAAAGATACGATAAGAGTTGGAATAATTCCAAGTGAAATTATATTGAAAGAGAACTAATAAAAGAGGATTAGTAATAATATGAAAATGAGATTTAAAATAATAGTTCTTTTTTTTTCTGCCATCAATGTTTTTTTGGTGGCTTCTTGCACGTTGGATCCTTTGGAATCTGGTCCTAAAGACCCTAATTATAGAGAGTCTACTTCATCCAGTAAAGCAGGGTTTGATAAGGTATATGATTTTTTGCCGGCTCCCGGTCAGTTTATAAATGAAAACTATACTGCAAAGACACAGGCAGAGGCAATTCAAGCAGCACAATCTATATTGGATAATAATGGAATTCTTTCTCTCGGAGCATTTGGTGGCTATGTTGTTGTGGGGTTTGATCATAGTGTTGATAATAATAAAGGGGCATATGATTTTTCAATAAAGTGTAATTCATTTACAAATAATTCTGAACCAGGTATTGTATGGGTCATGCAGGATGAAAACGGGAACGGGATTCCTGATGATACTTGGTATGAATTAAAGGGGAGTGAATATGGCAATAGTTCTGTTTATTACGATTACGAAGTAACCTATTTTCGCCCTGAATCTTCCGGGATGGATGTGAAATGGGAAGATAATAATGGGAATAGTGGAACAATAGATTATCAGACAGCATATCATAAACAAGGTTTTTATTATCCGTTATGGATAAATAATTCAAGTTATACATTGAAAGGAACACGTTTGTCTGGAAGAACTGAAGATGTCTCCGGAAACGGAACAAAATGGCAACATCACGATTTTGATTGGGGTTATGCTGATAATTATGGAAGTGACCTTTTGGAACAGGAAAACAGATTTGATATAGATAATGCGATAAAACCAGGCGGAATAATAGTATCTCTTTCTCATATAGACTTTATAAAGGTACAGACTGCTATAAGTGAAAAAGCCGGATGGACCGGGGAGTTGTCAACTGAGGTACGCAGTTTTACGGATTTGTAGTTAAACAGGAGTTAAAAATGCAAAATGGTAACGATAAACTAATAAGGATGATATTTATAAAAAGAATATTAATTCTATCCATATTAGTGGCTAATATCGGAATACCTTTATTTGCTCAGGTTCCTGACATTCCTGAATACAACCCAATTGAAATACAGGATAAATTATCAGCCTCAAAAGTAGTAGCAAATAGGTTGCTTTCTGAAATGGGGGTTACAAGGAGTGAAATCGATACACTTTTTTTGCGTGAAAGTATAACAAACAGTATGGCAGAGATACTTTCTCAAAAAACATCTATATTTATTAAGTCTTATGGTAGAGGATCAATTGCAACAGCATCTTTTAGAGGTACATCACCATCACATACACAAGTTACGTGGAATGGCATGAAACTTAATTCTCCAATGCTTGGACAGGTTGATTTTTCTCTAATTCCATCTTATTTTATTGATAGGGCCACGGTTTACCATGGTGCCGGCTCAATGTCTGTTTCCGGAGGAGGACTTGGAGGGGCTGTTGTATTAAAAACAGGAAAGACTCAGGAAAAGGAGGGATTAAGTGCTCAATTTATTCAAGGATTTGGAAGTTACAGAACATTCAATGATTTTCTAAAAGTATCTTATTCTAATGGGGGATTCAAAAGTGTGACTAGACTTTATTTTGTTGACTCTGAAAATGATTTTAATTACAATAATTATAATAAAAAGAATATGGATGGAACATATCCTGTGGAGAAGAACAAAAATGGATCGTATACTGATAAACATTTTTTGCAGGAATTTTATTATAATACCAAATCGGGGAATAAATTATCCATGTCTGTTTGGGGTTGTGATTCAAAAAGAGGGGTCCCAATGTTGAATGTCAATTATAGAGATGAAGACGAATCAAAAAACATACAGGATGAAGGCACTATAAGAGTTGTGGCAAGGTGGACAAAAACGGTTGATAAGGGATTTGGACAAATGAACTTATCGGCAAATATCGGATTTACGGGGAGTGATATGCATTATAAATATTATGGAGAGAATGGAACAAAGACTCTTGTTGAGATGATCAACACTCAAAGTGTTGTAAATAGCGGATATGGACAATTTGGAACAGAATTATTTATTTCAGATAAATGGAGTTTTGCGGCAAATGTTACAGGATATTATCACTCTGTAGCAAGTCGCTCAATATATGAAAATACTGAATATTCAAAAGTACGTCCGGAAATTTCGGCCTTTTTAAGTGCAAAATACAGACCATGGGACAGGTTTGGAATCACTTTGAATATGAGAGAAGAGATGTATGGAAATAAATTTTCTCCGTATATGCCGGCAGCTTATTTTGATTTTATTCTTTTTCCTAAATATGATATAGTATTGAAGGCTTCTGTTGCCCGTAATTATCGTTATCCAACCTTAAATGATCTCTATTTTTTACCCGGAGGAAATCCTGATCTGCTTCCTGAGAGTGGAGTTACTTATGATACTGGACTTGAGTTTGATTTCTCTCGTTTATTTGCAGGATATGATTCAGGTAATAAAATCAAATTTTCCGGTGAGATTTCTGCTTATAATTCTAATGTTGAAAACTGGATTCTTTGGCTACCAACCTTCAGAGGGTATTGGGAGCCTCATAATGTAAAAAAAGTACATAGCTATGGAATAGAGACAAGAGGAACTTTTTCGATTCCTGTCGGAAAAGTGAATATAAGTCTTGATGGAAATTGGGCATGGACGCGTTCAATAAATCTAGGGAATGCTATTAACTGGGCTGATGAGTCTATATCAAAACAATTAGTATATGTTCCAGAATATTCTTCTGGAGTGACAGGCCGTCTTACATGGAGAGATTGGAGTTTTATTTACTTATGGAATTATTTTAGTGAAAGATATACTACTTCAAGTAATGAAAAAGCTTCAAAACTTTATACCCTGGAAGCTTACTATATGAGTGATATAACTCTTGAGCGAGTTTTACGGTTTACTCATGGGACATTGAGTGTGAAAGGAATTATTTACAATCTTTTTAATGAAGAATATGTATCGGTACTTTCACGCCCGATGCCAAGAATGAATTTTGGAATATTTGTTTCGTATGGGTTTTAATTTTACGAAAAGTAAGTAAGTTATAGAAACATCTTTAATGCTTTTGCAATACCGTCATTGTCAACAGTATCTGTAATATAGTCTGCAGCTTCCTTGACGTTGTTTTTAGCATTCCCCATGGCAACACCTACTGCTGCATGACTGATCATTGATATGTCATTTCCTCCATCTCCGAAAGCCATGGATTCAGACAATGGAATATTGTAATATTCGAGTACCCTGTCGATTCCTGTTCCTTTGTCCAGACCGGCTTGGTTTATATCTACAAAGTATGGGTTCCATCTAGTAGCTATGCAGTCAGAGAAGACTTCTTCCATCAGCTTTTTTTCTAGTTTTTCATCAACGAATGCACAATATTGTAAGACATCTCTCTGTACCATTTCTTTTAAGGGCATTATATCTACAAAAGTGATACCGGTTAGTTTGGAGAGTAATTCAACTGTTTGATCAACATAATTAAGAATGACTCTTTCTTCTGACATGAAAAGGCATGGAAAAGATTCCCTTTTCTCTATATAGTTGGCCATGGCTACATTTATATAACGTGGGAAAGCTTTGCGAAAAATGATTTTTTTATCTGCAGTACAACAAAATGCACCGTTTTGGGTTATATATCCGTCAAATGGGATATTAGCTAATTCATCGACCTGCAGGATGGAACGTCCAGTAGAAATAAAGATTTTAATTCCGTTTTTTTTTGCCTCCAAAAGTGCATCAATCGCAGTTTGAGGAATTTTATGGGTTTTGAAACTAACAAGAGTTCCATCAATGTCAAAAAAGAGTGCTTTCATATTTCTGGCCGCAAAGATAAAAATAAATAATAAATATTTGGTTTATAAAATAAAGTAGTTTATATTTGTGCAAAATTAATTAAATAAAAAAAATGGAAGATAAAAATTTAAGCGAGAAAGAAAGCTTGGAGCTTATTACTCGAATGATAAAAAACACACAATCTAAATTTGAAATGAATGCAGGTGTGCCGTTTCTAATTTTTGGTTACTTGACTGTTATTGCAGCTGTAGCTGTGTGGTTTGCTGTTACTAGAACAGGAAATCCACAATGGAATTTTCTTTGGTTTATTATTATTGCAATCGGCTATCCAGTTAAGATGATTACTAACCGTAAAAAAGTGAAAGGGGTCAAGAGTTTTGTGGACGGGGTAATAACAAAATTGTGGATTGTATTTGGTGTTGCTGCATTTTTAGTTTCATTAGATACCATGTTTTTTTATAATATTGATAATATTCTTTTCATAATTGTATTGTTAATGGGAATGGGAACAGCACTTACAGGGATGATTATTCGATTTTCACCATCAATTATTGCAGGCTTTGCATCAATAGCAATATCCTTTTTGTTACTGCAAGTAGAGGGTTATGACCAATGTCTTATTTTTGCAGCAGTGTTTGTTTTAATGATGGTTATTCCAGGACATATTTTAAATTGTAAAGGGAAAAAAGATGTTGAAAGAGCTTAATCCATTACTTCATTCGGAATTGCGGTTAGCAATCATGAGTATACTAATTGGGGTTGAAAGTGCTGATTTTGTATATTTAAAAGAAGAGACTCAGGCTACTTCAGGAAATCTCAGTGTTCAGATAGATAAGCTTTCGACTGCCGAATATATAACTGTGGAAAAAGGTTTTAAAGGGAAGAAACCTAAAACAACCTGTAAAATTACAAATAAAGGGAAAAAAGCTTTTGCCGAGTATGTAGCTGTTTTGAAATCGTATATAAAACTTTAGATTTTACGAAAAAGATATGATCAACAGATATATAGAGCTATTATAAACTTTTTACTAAATTGATTAAATCGTTGGAAAAATTTTCCCATGTCAATAACTCTTTTTGCTTTTGAATATTATCAATGAAAAATTTACGATCTATTGTGAAAAATTTCATAATTGTCTCTGCTATGGATTGTGATGAGATCTCAGGAACCATTAGACCAGTACCCGGTTCTTCTATTGCCTCGGATAAGCCTCCTGTTCTTGTGGCAATAAGTGGAACATCAAGATGGTATGCAATTGCAGTGATTCCGCTTTGAGTTGCAGATTTGTAAGGGAGAATACAAACATCTGATGATGAAAAGAAAATGGGAACTTCTTCATCCTCTATATAGCGGTTAAATATTTTAACTCGATCAGGTTTTTGTATACTGTTTATCTGTTGGTCGTATTTTTCAAAACTCCCATAACTTTCACCGGCAATAAGAAGTTGATAATCGTTATCTAAATAGTTCATAGCATCAATCAATAAATCAAGGCCTTTATAATCCCTTATAAGGCCAAAAAACAACAATGTTCTTTTAGAACTGTTAATTCCAAGTTTTGACTTTGCTAGAATCGGATCAATTTTTTCCCCAAAATGATTATACAATGGGTGAGGACTCAGAGTGTGTCTAACGTCCTTTCTTAGTGAAAGCATATCTTTTTCGACCGATTTGCTCATGGAAATACAACCGTCAGTATGCTTAAGAAACCATTTTGCGCAGGGTTTATCAAAAAATTTGGATTCGTGCGGAATGACATTGTCGAGGATTGCAATGACTTTAAATCCCCTTCTCCTAAGCAATTTTGCAACCATACCTAATGAAGGAGCAAGATATGATATCCAATATCGGGTAATAACAATGTCAGGTTTCTCTTTTGCAATACGTTTTGCAGTTTTGAAATAGGAGAAGGGATTTATTGAATCAAGGATAGGGATACTATCAATTGGGATAGCTTTATCTTCAGGTGTGACATATTGTGTTTTACCAGGAAAAAGAAAATTGGGGTACTGTCTTGTAAAGGTGAAGGAAACCACTTCATGCTTCTTCTTCAACTCCTCATACAAGTTTGCATTGAATTGAGCAATGCCACCTCTAAATGGGTAAAATGTGGAAATAAAAGCTATTTTCATTAATAATATTAATGGTTCCTACTTAACAATAGGTTCAAGAGTATATGTGTGAACAGGATTATATTCCATAGTCCATAAAAAAGGAACCCATACAAATAAACCTCCTATTATTGCTCCTACATTTACTTTTTCACTTCTTTGCATATAGGTTACGAAATCATAATAACCTTCTTTTCTTAACTCGATCTTTGTTGTACTGAACATGATCTTAGTATCGGAATATTGGTAAGGTGTTTTTCCTGCATAAGAATCATCAATGTATAATGAAGCATTTTCGGGAAATGAATTGATAGTAGTTGTACTTGCACAACTACATAAAAGAATTGTCAAGGCTAAAAAAGCCGCTGTGAATTTTAATAATTTGTTCATAATTGAATAAAAATTTAATAAGCAAAGGTAGCAATTGTATTATAACAAAGGGAAAAAACAGTTGAAAAAAATATTAGTCAATATCTTTAAAAGAGGGAAAAATTTAGTCTCAGATGGCAAGAATTTACTAAAAAAGGAGTTATTTATCTTATTATTATTGATGTAAATTTATACAATCTTATTGATAATTTCTTGTTCTTCTAATGAAAAGGAACAATTATCTAAGGATTTAAGATTATCATCAATTTGTAAAACGGAACTTGCTCCAATAATTACAGATGTTATTTTGTTGTCCTTTAATATCCATGATAAAGCCATTTGAGCGAGTGTTTGACCTCTTTTTTGAGCTAATTTGTTTAATTTTCTACTTTTTTCCAGAACATTGTCAGTCAATTGCTCTTTTTTGAGAAAACCACCGCGAGCCACTCTTGACCCTTCGGGAATACCATTGAGATATCTGTCTGTCAGAAGTCCTTGTGCTAAAGGGGAAAAAGCGATGAATCCTGTACCATTTTCATTTGCTTGTTTTATTATTCCATCCTTTTCGGTTTCGCAACTGTACATATTATATCTACCTTGATAAGCAAGGCAGTGCATATCCCTTTCTTCAAGGTAATTATATGCAAACTCGGCTGCTTCTTTTGGATACTTTGAAATTCCCACATAAAGAGCCTTTCCCTGACAGACAATATCGACCAAGGCCTGAAGTGTCTCTTCCAAAGGGGTGTTAGGATCGTATCGGTGTGAATAAAAAACATCAACGTAGTCAAGATTCATGTTTTTAAGACTATTATCAAGGCTGCTCATTAAATATTTTCTGGAACCCCATTCTCCATAAGGTCCAGGCCACATTTCATGTCCGGCTTTTGTTGAGATAAAAAGTTCATTTCTATGTGGCATGAATGATTTTTTCATTATGTCCCCAAAAGTTTTTTCGGCAGTACCATATGGGATGCCATAGTTGTTTGCAAGATCAAAGTAGGTAATTCCTTTATCAAATGCATGTTCTACCATCGCAAGGCAGTTGTCAAAAGAATCTTCCACTGAGAAGTTATGCCAAAAGCCGAGAGATATCTCCGGCAACATGATACCGCTTTTTCCACATCGGCGGTATTTCATCCCGCACGAATATCTGTTTTCTGCGGGTGTGTATGATAAATTTTCCATAGTACAAATATAAAAAACTAAATGACTTTACCTTCATATATTTATTAATCACAACAGCAAGTAACATAGAGTACAAGTACATATAAATATTAAGTTTTATGTTTGCATTATGCTACTAATATGACTAATATATAAATATTTTTTTTATATTGGTATTATTCCTTTAAAATCGTATTCCAATGGGACATCACTCTATTGTAGTTATGAATTTTTCACAGGTATATAATAACGAGACATTTTATGAGCAAAAAAATGTTGAATGGGTTGATTGTACCGATGTTAAAGGAACTAATTGTTATTGTGACGAAGATGCCTGTAGATTACTGATTGAAAAAATAAATAAATTCATGCCTAATGGAATACATTTTATCGATTCAGGAAATTACCATTATATGAGTAAATTATGGACGGATAAAATCAAAATCCCATTTAATTTGATTATATTTGACCACCATCCGGATATGCAGCCACCTTTGTTTGATGATTTTATTTCTTGCGGCTGCTGGGTTAAGAGTGTTATTGATGTAAATCCTTTTTTAAAAAAAGTAATCATACTTGGCATTTCTGACAGTTATTTGGAAAAGGTAAGTGGCAAATATCCGGAAAAGATGATCTGCTATGGAGAATCACAATTAAAAAATGAACAGATATGGCAAAAAATTGCCCGGGAACATATTTCAGGGCCGGTTTATATTTCTATAGATAAAGATGTCTTGGATGAAGAATCGGCAGCTACAAATTGGGATCAGGGATCAATGTCTCTTAATCAGATGAAAGTTCTGTTGAATATGATATTTCAAAATCATGAGGTTATAGGAGTAGATATTTGTGGAGAATGTTCCCCCACTTGTATAATAAGTAAAGATAATCGCAACATTAATTTGAATAACAGAACCAATAGAGAATTATTGGAAATGATTAGTTTATTAAAAACACACTAAAAGACAGATGCGTATGAAGCAAAAAAAGATATTATCACTTAATATTAATCAATTGAAAGAATTGTTTATTGAACAACATCCAAAAATTATAGAATTTGCAAGAAAAAGCATTGATAATGAGGATTTTAAGAGAAAACTTTATTCATATATCATAAATCATCCGAATCGGGAATCTGATGTTGCAAAAAATATTTTGTCTCTTATTCAAAATGATGGATTGTCAATATATGAATTATCAAAAGAGAAAAATATAAAAATAGAGACAATATCTACTCTTAGAAATGTAATTATAGGAAAATTTGAGAATAATGTAAATGAAGATTTTATTCTCGATTTGTATTTCCAGTTTTCACTATTAGAGACACCTTTAAAAGAATTTCCTTCAAAAAAAGAAGTAGAACAATGGATGAAAAGGTGGCCATCATCTCTTGATAAGGAAGTTTTGCAAATAAGGGGGAAAAATATTGAGCGTATAATAAAATCATTAATTGACAGAATTGATAATAGGCACAGTCAGATGAGCCGTTTTGTTTTTCCGGAAAATATTTCTTATCAGGAAAAATATAAATTAGTAGAGGAATGGTGGAAAGATTGGCGGTTTCATTTCACGTTTGCAATTAAAAGTCCCAATAAGTTAAATCGCGCTTTAGGGTATTCTCTTTCAAAAGAGATGATTCAAACCATTTATGAGGCGCAGAAGAAAGGTATTCCTTTTTTTGTCACCCCATACTATCTCTCTTTAATTAATATTGAGGATAATGGGTATGATGACGAATCAATAAGAAGTTATGTTTTTTATTCCCAGAATCTTGTAGACGCTTTTGGTGAAATTAAAGCATGGGAAAAAGAAGATGTTGTAGAAGCTGGCAAACCAAATGCTGCCGGGTGGTTATTACCTGCCGGAAATAATATACATCGTCGTTATCCTGATGTTGCAATCTTTATTCCTGATTCAATGGGACGTGCGTGTGGAGGATTATGTGCATCATGCCAAAGAATGTATGATTTTCAAAGTAAAAGATTAAATTTTGATTTTGAAACCTTAAAACCTCATGAAACTTGGAATAATAAATTAAAAAAGTTAATGGATTATTTTGAGAAAGATACTCAAATTAGAGATATTCTTATTACCGGAGGGGATGCTCTAATGAGCCAAAATAAAACTCTGCATAATATTTTAGAAGCGGTTTATAAAATGGCACTGAAAAAACGAAAAGCAAATCTTAAGAGGAATGATGGAGAAAAATATGCCGAATTGCAGCGGGTAAGGTTGGGCTCTCGATTACCGGCATATATGCCGATGAAAATAAATGATGAATTGATAGGTATCCTACGAGATTTTAAGCAGAAAGCATCTGCAATTGGGGTAAAACAATTTGTTCTGCAAACTCATTTTCAATCTCCTATTGAAATAACTTATGAAGCTAAAAAAGCGATAGAAATGATATTGTCTGCCGGTTGGATAGTTACTAATCAGTTGGTTTATAATGTGGCCTCATCAAGAAGGGGACATACGGCACAACTTCGTAACAGCTTAAATAATATAGGGGTTTTATGCTATTATACATTTACCGTAAAGGGGTTTGAAGAAAATTATGATGTTTTTGTACCTAATAGCCGTTCTATTCAGGAACAAAAAGAGGAAAAAATACTTGGAGAAATGACACCTCAACAAAAAGAGGTACTTTGTGACATATTTGAAAAAAACGGAGATAAGAAGAAAGAGATAAAAGAGTTTCTTGATAAATCTAAATTACCTTTTTTGGCAACTGACCGTAATGTGTTGAATCTTCCCGGAATTGGTAAAAGTATGAGTTTTGTTGTTGTTGGTATCGATTCTCAAGGCAAGAGAATTCTTCGGTTCGATCACGATAGGGGGCGTCTTCGTAGTCATGTAATAGACGAGATGGAAGATGTATTTATTGTTGAAAACAAATCTATAGGAGCATACATGAGACAATTGGAACAACTTGGAGAAGATAGTGAAGAGTATGCGAGCATTTGGTATTATACCAGTGGTATAACTGAACCAAGATTTAAATTATATGAATATCCGGAATATAATTTTGATATAACAAAATGGTATAGTAATGTGATTTGATTTTATCAGAATTGATTTAAGAATATATGTATTATAATAAAGAATATTGGTGATGGGAAATTTAGATTATGGTGTAATAGGCAACTGCCAGACAGCAGCACTTGTTTCAAAAAAAGGAAGTATAGATTGGTTATGTTTTCCTGAGTTCAATTCTCCTTCTTTATTTGCGAAAATACTTGATACGGATAAAGGGGGTTCTTTTAGTTTTGAGGTTTCCGATAATTATTCTGTTGATCAGAAATATTTTAAGGAGACTAATATTCTCAATACAAAATTTTCATCTGATGAAGGGGCTTTTGAGGTTTTTGATTTTATGCCTCGGTATAAAACGGGTAAAGGTGACGATTATTATTTGCCAGCTGAAGTTTACCGTTACATTAGATGTTTGAGAGGATCCCCCAAATTTATAGTAAAATATGATCCTATATTTAATTACGCAAGAGAATCTGCCGTTCATACCGTCATAGACCATCATATAAAAACGGAATCCAGTGTTATAAATAGTGATTCTGTATATCTTTATTCAAGTTTGAATCTTAATGATATTTTAATGAAGAAAGAAATCACTTTGAAAAATGATGAATTTCTTCTGTTGTCATATAACCAAAAGCTAATTCCAATCGATATTGAAAGAGTATATCTGGAGTATTCCCGGACAAAGGTTTATTGGCTTAACTGGATAAATCGTTCAAAAAAATACAATAAATATAACAAAGAACTTTTCAGAAGCTTGTTAATATTAAAGTTAATGTCTTTTCAGCAGACAGGGGCTGTTCTAGCTTCGGTTACTACAAGTATACCCGAGCAACCTGGGGAGAGTCGTAATTGGGATTACCGTTTTTGTTGGCTCAGAGATTCTTCAATGTTAATAGAGACATTGATACATATGGGACATCAAGGATCTGCACGAGGGTATATTTCTTTTGTTAAGAATATT
>JBAXYG010000020.1:0-12542 GCA_041670905.1 Bacteroidales bacterium | reverse complement strand
TATACTCTGTGAACATCGAAATTTGTTCCTATACAACCACCGATAGTAAACATGTTCTCAGCCAATTGATTTGATATAGTATTATTAAACAGTGAAGAAAAAAACTTATCCGTATTCTTATATAATATTCCGAAATCATAATACAGACTATTATCCTCATTATAAGCCGATTTTACGTCGAATTTTGCAGAGTAAATATTATTAGAGTGAGCTGTAGTATCAGGATAAAAATGTGCCATAGACAAGTTTTCAGGTAGAATATAAGTGTTAGGGGCTTCCAAAAATTTATATTTATCAAAATCGTAATTAATATCAATATTCAATTCTCCTGTTCCCCAAGCATATTTTAAATTGGATCCTATTTTATTCTTCATCCTATCAGTTGAAATACTACCCAATCCGTACACGTCAGGTACAGAACCCCAAAATGAATTATGACTTCCATATATCCCTAAATAAAATCCCGCCTTAGAAATTGCCTGTAAAGCGATGTCTGCCGAAGGCATCAGCGGATACTGAACTCCCATCTTGGCAAATACTATCGGAAAAGAGGCTGGCGTGGTACTTTGAATTCTTGCAGTTTGACGCGGTGAAAATTCATACAAATCCTTGTATGGTCTCTCAAATATCGAGTAATCAAAATTAATTTTGAAACGCTGCAGGGAATCATTAATATCCATATTAAGATTGGGTTTTCTTATCTCAATAAGTTTCACGTCAAATTCTCTACTTACTTCTACCATTGGATCAATATTCTGAGCATGAATATTTATTGAAGTGCATATAAGCATTCCAAATAATAAAAACTTTATTCCATTATATTTCATATCAATATTCCTTCTATTTACCATTTGACTTTAATTTATTGAGCCTCATTCTCACCTGATCCAAAACATCATCATTATCTTTTGTGGGTTTATATCCATTCTTAATACTCTCAAAAGTTGCTCTTGCCTGCTCCCATTCCTCTCTGTCTGCAAAAGAGTCTCCCAAAATTATAAAACTTTTTGCCAGCCAATAAAGTTGTGATGTTCCGGTATCCGATAATGCATATACTTTATTTTCAACAGCAATAAAATCTCCGGCATCATAAGCATCAGATATAATCAGATAAGCACTTTCGGAGCCTATTTCATCATCACAATTTTTTGCCAGTTTTTCAAAAATAGGTTTAGCTAAATCCCTGTCTCCTAATTTAAAATAAGATTTCGCTTTTATAAAATCAGCTTCTCTAAGAAGAGAATCAGCTGCACCGGTAATATTACCGACTCTTTGTGCCTCCTTTATTGCCTTATCATACTGCTTGTTTCCAAAGAATGAGCGCATTTTTCCTACAAGAGCCAAATATTTATTTTTATCTGTTTTAGCTATATATGACAGCGTTTCATAAGCCTCAATAGCCTTTGAATAATGTTCCATTTCAAAAGAAATATTTGCATAATTCAATGTGGCAGATTCGGCAAATGCCCCATCCCCCATCTTCATCACTTGTAAATATGCATCTAAAGCCGCTTCAAATCTACTTGTCGCCTTCAAAGCTTCAGCAAGATAAAAATAAGCCTGAGCTGTTTTAGTTCCATTAGGATATGAAGCTATAAATGATTGCAGTGAATTCATTGCAGCGGGATAATTTCCAGAAAGAAATATATGTTCGGCAGCATTGAAAAGCATAAGTTCCTTCTCTCCAGTACTTTTTATACCCGATAAACCAAGCTCATCCAGATAGGCAAGAAAGTCTTCAGGCTTGTTTAATGTCTGATATATACTCTCCATACCAGTAATGGCATCCTGAACTTCAGGGGAAAGCGGAGCATCTTCAACAATATTTTTATAATAGGCAAGAGCTCTATCATATTTGCCATTATTAGTTTCTATCATAGCCAATTCAAGAAGAGATTTTGAGTAAAAAGTACTATCCCTTTTGCTTCTAAGCAACGTGTAAAAACAATCGGAAGCACTTTCATCATCTCCTCTTTGCACATATGTTCTTCCTAACTCAAACAGTGACTGAGAATACAATTGTGCAGCCTCGTTTCCTTTTATCACTTTTTTTAAAATATCAATTTTCTTATTATCATCACCAACCAGTCCATAAGATATAGCACTTTGATAAGCGGAATAGATGTCACTTGATCTTGGATATTTATTATAAACTCCTTCGTATATTTTAGCAGACTCTTTGTATTCATTCTGCATAAAATATGAGTCAGCTAAGCGCACCTGAGCATCTTTGTCATAGCTTTTATTACTATGTGAAATATCAAGATATCTTGTAAACCAGTTTTTTGCCTGTATGAAATTTTTATTTTTGAAATATGAATAAGCCAAATTATATATTACCAACGGGTATTCGTTGGCATAACTGAATTCTTTTGAAGAGACTAAACTTTGATTTATTTTTATAGCTTCAGAATATTTCTCATTTCTGTAATAACACTCCGCCTGCCAATATAGAGCAAGGTTGTTAAGCATTATATTGTATAAGCCGTTCTTTATTGAGATGTCCAACAATGGCATTGCCGCCCTATATCCACCATTCTCAATCAATTGCATGGCTCTGAAGAAAGCGGCTTTCTGAAGATTTTCAGAAGTTTCCTGTGTAGGGTTTTTGATTTTAGTCAAAGCGTCAACCGCAGACTTATAATCTTTTCTTAAAAGAAATGCTGTCGCCATATAACTGTTGATAATATCCTCTTTTCCACTACGAGAATAATCAATCAGATATTTTTGAAATTGAGATATATCAGAATTTACATCAAAAGACAATTTTGCATAATTGAATAGAGCATCTTCCTTTACATCCAAATCAAAATCACATTCTGAAGCCGCCTTAAAAGCAGACAATGCGGCAAGTTTATTTTTAGTCTTTAAATAACTGTTTGCAGTAAAATAATAAGCACTTTGTCCTAAAGAATCATTCTTACTTAAAGCGGCCTCAAAAGACTCAATAGCTGAAAGATATGATTGCAACGAATATGCAATAACTCCTGAATAATAGTGATCTTTTCTAGAAAGTTTAGTAACTGACCCTGAATAAATATCAAAATATTTTTTTGCAAGTGACGGGATATTTTTAACAAAATATGCTTCGGAAATTATGCGAGCCAAACTTGTTTGAATATCCTTATCCTGTTTATCAAAAATATCAGGTCCCTTATCAATCACATAATCATAATCACTCAACATAAACTTTGATTCAACTGCATAATATGAAGCAAGTACATTAAACCGGCTATCATTTGCCGCTTTCTCAAATAAAGGGAAAGCCTCTTCAAAATTCTTACTCAAATAATAAACATACGCTAAATGATATATACCGGG
The DNA here is from genome assembly GCA_041670905.1 of Bacteroidales bacterium. Taxonomy (GTDB): domain Bacteria; phylum Bacteroidota; class Bacteroidia; order Bacteroidales; family UBA932; genus JBAXYG01. The sequence continues at coordinate 9,221 of JBAXYG010000020.1, read as the reverse complement.
ATAGGTGTATTGTGAAAATTCAGCATTAATGACATTTTTAAATCCGGTCGCTGCTTTATCATAATTGCCAACCCTCATATTGCAATATGCCATTTTAAAGACAAACTCAAGTCTGTTATCAATATAAAGATTTTTTGTAGATATGGACTCAAAAACCATCAATGAATTTTTATAATCTTCTTTATCAAAATAATACTTCCCCAGTTCAAATTTTATCATTGTCAGCTCCAGAGCATTCGGATAATCTTTTTCAAAATTTTTCACCATTCCGCTAATATTAGGTCTTCTAAGAGCTATCGCACAAAGAACTTTATATGCCTCCATCTCTGATTTTTCAAGAGACTGCTTATTTGAAATAACTTCGCCCAATTCATTAAACTCTTTCTCTGCTGATAGATACATTGCTCTATTATATAGCCCCCTTGCATATTCAAGTCTGGCTGTCAATTTATCATTGGAAGTCTGTGAATAAATATTATTTCCAAGCGGAAAAAGGACTAAAGTGAACATGATCACCAATCTATAGAATATATTTTTTATCATCATGATGTTTTTATTAATACAAAAATATGAATAAAAGCTAATTTTTGTAAATTTGTATCTATAAAATTGATTTTATGGAAGATAATATCCCAATTATTGAGCTTAAAAATGTAGATATCACAAATGGAGACTCTCTGGTTATCGCAGGTTTGTCCCTAATTATCAACCCCGGAGAGTTTGTTTATCTCACAGGAAAAGTAGGTTCAGGTAAAACATCAATAATCCGAACATTAATTGGAGAGAATCTGATTAATACAGGATATGCTCGCATTGATAATTTCAATCTTTTAAAAATTAAAAGAAAGCAAATTCCGTTCCTAAGAAGAGAAATAGGTGTTGTTTTCCAAGATTTTCAACTTTTAATGGATCGTAGCGTAGAAGAAAATTTAATGTTTGTTTTAAAGTCTACAGGATGGAAAGACAAAGAAAAGATGATGGCACGCATTGAAAACGTACTAAATGATGTGAGGATGGCATCAAAGGCACATAAAATGCCCCATCAGCTATCCGGAGGAGAACAACAAAGAATTGCAATTGCACGAGCCCTGCTGAATGATCCTAAGATAATTTTGGCTGACGAGCCTACCGGAAATCTTGACAGTGACACTTCCAACGGAATAATGGAACTTCTAAAAGAGATAAATATAGTAAAAGGAACAGCCGTAATGATGGTAACACACAATAGGGATATTTTAAAAAATTATCCTGGCAGAATACTTTTGTGTGAAGATAACGAATGTAGGGAACTCTAATTATATGGAAGAAAAATATAAAAATGTCATTGAATGGTTTTCAACAAACGTTCCTGTTGCAGAATCAGAACTACATTTTGATAATGCATTCCAACTTATCATTGCGGTAATACTCTCAGCGCAATGTACTGACAAGAGAGTAAATCTTGTTACACCACTTTTTTTTGAAAAATATAAGAGACCTGAAGAACTCGCTGCTGCCTCATTTGATGAGGTGTATAACCTTGTAAAGTCAATTTCTTTTCCTAACAATAAAGCGAAGCATCTTATTGGAATGGCAAATATGCTCGTAAAAGAGTTCAACTCAACAATACCATCTGATATCAAATTGTTACAGAAACTTCCTGGTGTAGGAAGAAAAACAGCAAATGTAGTTGCTTCAGTAATTTACAATAAACCGGTAATAGCTGTCGACACACATGTCTTTCGGGTTTCACGCAGAATAGGCCTATCTTATGGGAAAAACGTAGCACAAGTGGAAGAGGATCTGACAAACAACATCCAGGAAAATCTGCGCCCTATTGCCCACCATTGGCTAATACTACACGGGCGGTACATCTGCACCGCCCGTAAACCTAAATGCGACCAATGTGGTATCGCATCTTTTTGTAATTATTTTGATTCCTTAAGTTAAGTATTCAAAATAATAGCTTAGAATTTTTTGCTGAAGCCGAAATAACTTCTGTAATAACCAGGATATCCAACGATATTAAGATCGTATTTGCCATCAGCATAAATCATCCATCCATTACCAAAGTCATATTCAATACCTGCGCCAATATTAACTCCAAAGTGGAAAGCAGCATAGTCGTAGTGATATCCTCCAATTACTGCATTTAAGCCTGCAATAGGATAAATTGCTAAGCCTTCAACCGGAAGTTCAAAAACATAATGCATATCAACATTAAGGCCTAAGCCTAAATGGCTATTCCCGAAAATTAAGTCAGCGCCGGCTCTCCCTCTAAATTGGTTGTATACAAAATCACCATGAACACCTAATGCCGTTCCCCAACCGGTATATCCGATATGAGCGCCCCATGCTCCAAAGTTATCTTTAGCTATTTGTTCTACTTTGGTTTGAGCAGAAAGTGCAGATACATTTATTAAAAGTACTGCTAATAATAAGATTTTTTTCATAAATTTGATTGTTAGGTTAAGTCTATTCAGTATAACAAATATAATAAAAATAATTAGAAAAACAACAACTATCTTATATGATGGACCAAACTAAAAACGTAATATTTGAGACAACTATATCCGATTTTAAATCATATCTGAAATTAGAGCGCTCATTGTCTACGAACACCATTTCAGGATATATTTCAGACACATCTGATCTCTTTGTTTATCTTGCAAAACAAAAAACAGAATCCCCGGAAAAAGCAAAAATCGAAGATCTTACCGGCTTTCTGTCAACATTGCAAAAATCCGGTATCTCAAAAAGATCGCAAGCGCGTAAAATAAGCTCAATGAAATCCCTGTACAAATTTTTGGAAAATGAAGGGAGAATAAACAAAAACCCCTGTGACCTACTTGATGCTCCAAAAATAAATTTTTATCTTCCCACAGTTCTTTCTTTTGAAGAAATAATGACAATAATAGACTCTGTTGATTTAACAAAAAATGAAGGGCAACGAAACAAAACAATAATTGAAGTACTATACTCATGTGGTCTCAGAGTAAGTGAACTGGTAAATTTACGGATATCCGACCTGTTTCTACCGGAATCATTTATAAGAGTAACAGGAAAAGGGAGTAAACAAAGGCTGGTTCCTATAGGAGACCCGGCCATTAAAGCAATTGCTTTATATATGGATATACGTCGTACAGGAAAAATCAACAAGCAAGCGGAAGATATAGTTTTTCTAAACAGAAGAGGAGATAAACTCACAAGAGAAATGATTTTTCACATTATAAAAAACCAGGCGGATATGGCAGGAATAAAAAAAGATATATCTCCACATACATTTCGGCACTCTTTTGCCTCCCACCTCGTGGAAAATGGAGCAGATCTAAGAGTCGTTCAGGAAATGCTTGGGCATGAAAGCATTCTTACAACAGAAATTTATACCCACATTGACACAAAAAAATGGCAGGAAAAAATCCTAAAATTTCATCCTGAACGTTAAATAAAAAATATATTTTTCTCCTTATTTGTACCCCCGGGCAGAATCGAACTGCCATCTAAAGTTTAGGAAACTTCCGTTCTATCCGTTGAACTACGGGGGCCTAACAAAATTACCGAGAGCATTTCGTCCCCGGTAATTCTTATCTTTTAATCATCAAGATTATGCGTTAGTTTTCTCTATAATTTGGCGACCACGGTAATAACCACATTCAGGGCATACATGGTGATATATTACTGCTGCACCGCAATTTGAGCAAGTTGCCAATGTTGGAACAACAGCCTTATAGTGTGTTCTTCTTTTATCTCTACGTTGTTTAGAGATTTTGTGTTTCGGATGTGCCATTTCTTAATATTTTAATTGTTATTATTCAATAAATCCTTTAGTCCGCTAAACTGAGAATATTCATCTTTACTTTTCTTTTTTGCAATATCTTGTTTTAGTTTTGCAATCATTTCCGGATTGCATTTACCTTTTGGATGAACTTTCTGCAGCGGCAAGCTCAAACATATATAGTCATAAACAAATTGACATAAATCGATATCATCATCTCTCTCCTTCAACACCATGACATCATCGTCTTCAGTCTGTTCTTCTTCATCGGAAGAGGCAAACCTTACCATAATCTTCCGATCAATATCAATAGGTAACTCCAGCTCTTCCAGACAACGATCACATTCGACAACTACTTTTCCTTTAACCGCAAGCAAAACTTCAATTAAGGCAGAATTTCTCTCCACCTCTAAAGAAACATTACACAAAGCATCAATTATCTGACTATTACCAAACTCTGAAAAAAACTTACCATCTACAACATACTCATAAACTTGCTTTCCTGGTTTTAACTCCTTAATTGGAATAACAATTTTATTTATTATAGTATTCATATTGCAAAATGGGCTGCAAATATAGCATTTTTTTTTAAAATAATTTACGCCTTTGCCCTTTTTCTTGCATTCTCATCGAGAAGAATCTTTCTAATACGCATCGATTTAGGTGTAATCTCCACTAATTCATCTTCTTGTATATATTCCAAAGCCTCTTCCAAACTAAATATGATAGGAGGAGGAAGTACTGCTTTATCATCAGTCCCTGACGCCCTAACATTTGTAAGTTTTTTTGTTTTACAAATATTTATAGTCAAATCATTCTCTCTGGTATGTTCCCCTATTACCTGTCCATAATAAATTTCATCCCCGGGATACACAAAAAAGCTTCCTCTGTCTTGCAATTTATCCATAGCATAGGCAACAGCCATGCCTGTTTCCATTGCCACCAAAGAGCCATTTGTTCTCTTTTCAATATCTCCCTTATAAGGTTCATATCCTTTAAAACGGTGTGCTACTACAGCTTCACCCTGTGTGGCAGTAAGAAGATTACTTCTCAATCCCATTAACCCTCTTGCCGGAATATCAAATTCAAGGTGTGTACGGCCATCTCTGCTCTCCATGTGCATCAAGGCAGCTTTTCTTCTGGTAGACATCTCTATTGCTTTTCCTACTGATTCATCAGGAACATCAATTGTAAGGTTTTCAATAGGTTCACATCTTACTCCTCCAATTGTCTTATCCAGTACTTTAGGTTGTCCAACCTGCAATTCAAAGCCTTCACGACGCATTGTTTCAATTAAAATGGAAAGATGAAGAACACCACGTCCATATACTACAAAAGAGTCAGCTCCGATTCCCGGTTTAACACGCAGTGCAAGATTTTTTTCCAATTCTTTATCTAAACGTTCTTTCAGGTGTCTTGATGTTACATATTTTCCATCTTTTCCAAAAAATGGGGAATTATTAATTGAAAACAACATACTCATTGTAGGTTCATCGACAGAAATAGGAGGAAGTGGCTCCGGATTTTCAATATCTGCAATAGTATCACCAATCTCAAAGTCTTCAATTCCCACTACAGCGCAAATATCTCCGCATTTAACATTATCAACCTTCTTTTTTTCCAACCCTTCAAAGACCATTAAATCTTTTATTTTCTGTTTCTCAAACACATCATATCTTTTACAGAGAGAAACAGGCATATTTGCCTTTAATTCACCTCTTGTAATACGCCCAATGGCTATTCTTCCTACATATGGTGAATATTCAAGAGAAGATATCAACATTTGAGGTGTCCCGGCCTTATCTTCAGGTGCAGGAATCTCAGCAATGATAGTATCCAATAATGCTACTATGTCATTTGTGGGTTTTTTCCAATCATACGACATCCAGCCTTGCTTTGCACTTCCGTAAATTGTTTTAAAATCAAGCTGATATTCGGTAGCATTAAGAGAGAACATAAGATCAAATACCTGTTCATTCACCTCATCCGGACGACAGTTAGATTTATCAACCTTGTTAATTACAACAATCGGTTTTTTTCCTAATTCAATCGCTTTCTGAAGGACAAAACGTGTTTGAGGCATAGTGCCTTCAAACGCATCTACAAGTAACAATACTCCATCCGCCATATTCAGCACTCTCTCCACTTCTCCACCAAAATCGGCGTGTCCGGGAGTATCAATAATATTAATTTTCGTATCTTTATAAGGAACAGATACGTTTTTCGATAAAATCGTAATACCTCTCTCTCTTTCCAGATCATTACTATCCAGAATAAGTTCGCCCATTTTTTCCGCATCGCGTGACAGCTTTGCCTGAAGTATCATCCTATCAACCAAGGTGGTTTTTCCGTGGTCAACGTGAGCTATAATTGCTATATTTCTAATGTCTTGCATAAGGGGTGCAAAATTAGAAATAAATATCGGATAGTGACTATTTTTTCTATACTTTTGCGTTTTGCAATGATTTTTAACCCAAGATACTATGGTAGAAAAAATAATAATTCTTGACTTTGGATCACAATTTACACAACTTATTGGACGCCGTCTACGCGAGTTAAATGTTTATTGTGAGATACATCCATACAACAAAATTCCTGTTCTTGACGAAAGCATTAAGGGTATTATCCTCTCAGGTAGTCCATTTTCAGTCAGAGATGAAAATGCTCCAAAAATTGACATGTCAAAAATTAAGGGAAACATACCTATTCTTGCGGTTTGTTATGGAGCACAATATCTGGCCCATCACTTCGGCGGAGAAGTTAATGCTTCTTCAGCGAGAGAATATGGAAGGGCAAAAATGAGAGTGGTAAATGATTGCACTCCTCTTTTTAAAGGTATTCCCCATGAATCCCAGGTATGGATGTCACATGGTGACTCTATATCAAAACTTCCTAATAATGCAGAAATTATAGGTTCTACAGAGGATATTACCAATGCTGCCTATTATATCAAGGGAGAAGAGACATATGCCGTACAATTCCATCCTGAAGTTTTCCACTCAGAATTCGGACCGGAAATACTTAAAAATTTTGTGATTGAAATTTGTAAATGCAAAGGAGATTGGACAACATCTTCATTCATTGATACTACAATAAAGGAACTTCAAGAAAAAATAGGAAATGACAAGGTCATTCTTGGACTGAGCGGAGGTGTGGATTCAACTGTTGCTGCTGTACTCTTAAATAAAGCCATAGGATCAAACCTTCACTGCATTTTTGTAGATAACGGACTCCTCAGAAAAGATGAATACACATCAGTAATTGCTTCATATAATGATATGGGCCTTAATGTGATAGGAGTAGATGCCTCTGCTTATTTTTTAGAAGCACTTGAAGGTGTTACTGATCCTGAATTGAAGAGAAAAGCAATAGGAAAAACATTTATTGAGGTTTTCGATAGAGAAGCACATAAGATAGAAAATGCGGCATGGCTTGCACAGGGAACAATTTACCCGGATGTAATCGAGTCTGTTTCGGTAAATGGACCTTCAGCAAAAATAAAATCACACCATAATGTGGGGGGACTGCCCGATAAAATGAAACTTAAGGTGGTTGAGCCACTACGTACTTTATTCAAAGATGAAGTACGCCGTGTAGGCAGAACCTTAGGCATAAAAAATGAACTTATTTCACGCCACCCGTTCCCAGGTCCATCTTTGGGCATACGCATACTTGGTGAAGTATCCCGTGAAAAACTGGCCATTTTACGTGAAGCCGATGCTATTTTCATCAATTCACTCAAAGAATACAAATGCGACCTTCCGGCAGCTGCAGAACCTACTCAAAAAGCAACAAATCTATATGATGCTATCTGGCAAGCAGGAACAATGCTTCTCCCTGTCAAAAGTGTAGGAGTAATGGGCGACGAACGCACTTATGAATACACAATAGCACTAAGAGCTGTTATTTCCACTGACGGCATGACTGCCGACTGGGTTCATCTTCCTTATGACCTCCTTTCAAAAGTATCCAACTGCATTATTAATAAAGTTCGCGGAGTAAACAGAGTCGTTTACGACATCTCTTCTAAACCACCAGCAACTATTGAATGGGAATAGCCCATATTTATAGCATAAAACTTAATTATAACTCATAAAAGAGGACTTACAAGACGTGAAAAAGATTCTTTAACCTTTTGTTTCCAATCACGGTTTTTCCACTTGCTGATTGAGACATGGGTACAACGTAATATATCCTTTTCAAATTGTTTTTCGATGGTTTGGGCACAACTCTCATTATAGAGGATGGAGGTGATTTCAAAATCATTATTCATGCTTCTGTTGTCCATATTTGCAGAGCCTACAATACAGAACTTACCATCTATACTGATGGACTTGGAGTGATTGAACCCGTCTTTAAACAGATATACATCAACACCGGCTTTAAGCAAATCCTGAATATATGACATAGTAGAATAATGTATAAGTTTTGAATCTGCCTTCTCTGGCAGCATAACAGAGACTCTAACACCTCCAAGCGAAGTAATCTTTATGGCATTAAGCAAAGACTCTGTTGGAGTAAGATATGGTGTATTTATATAGATATGATTCTGCGCACCTGAAATAGCAGTAAAATAACATTGCATAATACTGGCCCAATCACTATCCGGTCCTGAAGTAATAACCTGAGAATAATAAGAAGTATCCGATATATCCGCTGATGGCTTGGTTATTTCAAAATCGGGATAATATTTTTTTCTACGCTTTAAATGTTGATTTATTATAAAGTACCTGTCAAGTAAAAAACAAGCCTGCATTGAGAAAACCGACTCACCAATTATCTTCACATGTGTATCACGCCACTCTTTGTAAACTCCACCGTCACAATATCGGTCAGCAATATTTACCCCACCAATGAATCCCACTTTTCCATCAACAACCAGGATTTTTCTGTGATTTCTGTAATTTATTTTTGAAGTAGGCATCATAAATCTTACTGGCGAAAACTCAAGAACTTCAACCCCCTCCTTAATCATATCTTTAAAAAACTTGTTTTTTGTTTTGCGGGATCCTATACTATCAAACATTACCCGTACCTCAACTCCCTCCTTTGCCTTTGCTATCAGAGCATCTTTAAACCTTATACCAATATTATCATCTTCAAAAATAAATGATTGCAGATGAACATGTTTTTGAGCCGCTTTGATTGAGTCAAGCATTGCTTCAAGAGCCTCTTTACCGGAGAAATAAAAATTTATCTCCTTATCAACTGACAATAAGCTGTAATTACTTTCAAGATTTTGAAGAATTATTTTTTTATAAGGAAGAAGTTCTTTCAGTATTGAATCTATATCTTTATATTGTTCAATTTGTTCAAGGGTTATTTTCTTTCTCAATTTCAAATCCTGCACCGCCTTTCTTCCAAAGATTTTTTTCTTACGGTAATTTTGCCCAAAAAAGAAAAACAAAATCAAACCAATATATGGAAGGGATATTAGAATAACAACCCATGAAAGAGTCTTTATTGG
>JBAXYG010000019.1:0-12712 GCA_041670905.1 Bacteroidales bacterium | reverse complement strand
ATATTATAGCAGTAGATACTGCTGCTTGCAAATTCTTTACCCAATTCAATGACAAAGTTGATTTGGATGTGGTCTCACATATTAAGATGGGTGAAAATCTTAATATTGGTACTACTAATCTTGATTCTTTGAATGTTATAAAACTTGCAAAATAATATGTTAAAAAAAGTTAGAATTGCAAGAATAATTTTTGCATTGATATTTTTCGCCGTAATCACTCTCTCTTTTCTGTTTTTTTCTGCCGGGGAGAAAACGTCATTGCACGCAATATTACATTTTCAATTTGTGCCGACACTAATGTCTTTTTTTGCCGGTGGAGCTCTATTTTTTATTTTTATTTTATTGATAACAATAGTATTTGGCAGGGTATATTGTTCTTTTATTTGTCCATTAGGTATTTGGCAAGATATTTCTACTTGGGTTGCACGACTTTTTAAAACAAAGAAACAACGTCGGTATCACTATAAGAAGCCCCATGATATTTTGCGATATGGAATACTGATTATTGTAACAATTGCTTTGATACTTGGAGTTTCATATCCATTGGCGTTTCTTGATCCATATTCCATTTATGGTAGGATTGCTTCAAATCTTTTCAATGGTGCGGCTCAAGGAATAAACAATCTTCTATCTTCAATTTTTTCCTCTTCAATTTCTTATGTTCCTTTTGTAAATATTACTCTTTGGACATTTTCTGTTGCAGTAGCTTTTTTTTGTTTAGTAACTGTTTTAAGTGCCTTTTGGGGAAGATTATATTGTAATTCCATATGTCCTGTTGGCAGTTTTCTTGGAATTATTGGGAAATATTCCATGTTCCGTTTATCTATTAACGATGATAAATGTATTTCTTGTGGATTATGTGGATTTGATTGTAAGAGTAATTGCATAAATTCAAAACAAAAAAAGATTGATAATTCTCGCTGTGTAGTTTGCTTTAATTGTGCGAAAGCTTGTAAGGAAGGTGCTATAGAGTATAAATTTTCATGGGGAAAAATTCGGTCTAAAGGAGTTGTTAAACCTGATAATAAGGTGGTAAATAACGGAAGAAGAGATGTGATACTTGCACTTGGAACAGTCGGAGCCGTTCTTGTTACTAGAAAATTCGGTAAAAATATTTCTTCCGGTGTACTTGTTGATAAAGATAAATCAGTAGGAATTGTTCCTCCCGGAGGTGTTAGCGTGGAACATCTTAAGGAATTTTGTACAGCTTGTCAGGCTTGTGTTTCGGCTTGTCCGAGAGGAATAATCAAACCTTCACTTGGACAATACGGAATAGATGGATTCATGATGCCTGTGCTATCTTATGAAAAACAATTCTGTGGCTATGATTGTAATATTTGTTCTCAAGTTTGTCCAAATAGGGCTTTGTTGCCTATTTCTTTGGAAGAAAAACAGCTAACACAGATTGGTAAAGTTAAATTTATTGCAAAGAATTGTATAGTGTATTTAAAAGGTACTGATTGTGGCGCATGTGAAGAACATTGTCCAACAAAAGCAATAAAGATGGTTCCGTTTAAGAATGGTCTCTATTTTCCAAGTGTTCATAGAGATATTTGTATTGGGTGTGGAGGGTGTGAATATGTTTGTCCGGCAACACCAAAAGCTATGACAGTTGTTCCTAATAGAGTTCATGTAAAGGCTGAAAAACCAAAAGTTGAAAAACAGGAGGAAAAGAAAGTTTCAGGTTTTGGATTTTAGTCATAACTATTCTTTTAGTAATTCCGGGCGAAATTCTTTTGTTCTTTCAATAGATTTTTCTTCTTGCCACTCTTTGATTAGTTTAGGGTCGCCACTTAGTAAGACTTTAGGAACTTTCCATCCGTTGAATTCCGCTGGACGCGTATATATAGGAGGAGCAAGCAGTCCATCCTGAAAAGAATCGGATAATGCCGATGTCTCATCGTTGATCGCACCAGGAATAAGCCTAATTATTGTATCACATATAATTGCAGCTGGAATTTCTCCACCACTTAATACATAATTGCCGACAGAAATTTCTTTGGTTATCAGATGCTCTCTAATGCGATGATCTATTCCTTTGTAATGACCACATAGTATTATTATGTTTTTCTTGCACGAGAGTTCATTAGCAATTCCCTGATTAAGTATTTCACCGTCTGGAGAGGTAAAAATTATTTCATCGTATTGCCGTTCTGATTTTAGTTTTTCAATTAATATGTATATCGGTTCAATCATCATTATCATTCCGGCATCTCCACCAAATCCATAATCGTCAACTTGGTGGTAACGACCCTTTCCATATTCACGAATATCGTGAATAAATATTTCCACTAGTCCTTTCTCTTTAGCTCTCTTTATAATAGAGAAATTAAGAGGACTCTCTAGTAATTCAGGTACGACTGTTAATATATCTATTCTCATAACGCCGCAAAAATACTATTTATTCTCCAAAAAATTATATATTTGCAGTTTAGAAAATTTATATACTACATTTTATCATTTATTATGAGTGAAGATCTTAAACCAATTGTTCAAGAAGAAGAGCAATCTGCTGCAGTTAGCGAGCAAATCGTCGAAAATCCTATCGACGAAACTATTGAAGAAACATTAACAAAAAACATTACTGAAGTATCAGGGCAAACCACTGAAGTATCAGGGCAAGTTGATTTCTCTACTATGGGCTTGAAGGAAGTTATTGACTATTTTCAGAATCTTATAGAAAAGGGAGATATGCAATTACTTTACAGATATGCTGAGGTATTGAAAGCTGCTTTTTATAAAACTTTAAAAAGAGAAAAGATAGCTATAGGCTATCAGTCTCCGGCTGAAGATGTTGTAGAAGGTGAGTCTGAAAGTGTTGAGCAAAATGTTTCCAATAATCCGTTTGCTGAGCTGGAAAGGGGGTTTAAACAACTTTATTCTCAATATAGGGCATCAAGAGCTTCATATTTACAGGATTTGGAGAAGAAAAAAGAAGAAAACCTTAAATTGAAGTTGGAAGTTATAGAAGAATTAAAGTCTCTCTTGGAAAAACAGGAAGATTTGAATCGTACTTATCCTGAATTCAGAGCTATTCAGACTAGATGGAAATTAATCGGACCAGTTCCACAAAATAAAGTGAAAGATGTATATGAAACATACCAGCATTGTGTTGAAATGTTTTATGATTATGTTAAAATAAACAAAGAATTGCGTGATCTTGATTTTAAAAAGAATCTTGAATCTAAGGAACAACTTTGTGTTGCAGCTGAGGCTTTGCAAAATGAAGAGAATATTGTGTCTGCTTTTAGATCACTTCAAAAATTACATGAGGAGTGGAAAGATTTTGGGCCGGTTGATAAAGAGTATAGAGAATCAATATGGGAGAGATTTAAAACCGCTACTTCACTAATAAATAAGAGACATCAGGAATATTTTGAATCTCAAAAGGGAAATCAGAAAAAAAATTATGAAGACAAGTGTGTTTTATGTGAAAAAGTTGAAGCTATTTCCGTTGTGGAAGTAAACGATTCAAATACATGGAATACCTTATCTAAAGAGATAGAGAATATTCAAAAAGAATGGAAGAAAATAGGATTTGCTGCTAAAAAGGATAACCAGAAAGTTTATGATCGCTTTCGTGCGGCATGTGATAGTTTTTACTCAAAGAAGAGAGAGTTTTATTCTGAGTTTAAAGATCAGATGCAGGAAAACATGGAAAAAAAGATAGCACTATGTGAGCAAGCTGAATCATTGATGGAGAGTGAAGATTGGAAGAAGACTTCTGATTTGCTTATTGGTTTGCAGAAACAATGGAAAGAGATAGGACCCGTATCCCGCAAGAAATCAGAACAAATATGGAAAAGATTTCGTGCGGCATGTGATGCTTTCTTTGATAAGAGAGAAAAACATTTTGGAGAGCAGGATTCCCAGTACGAAGAAAATCTCGCAAAGAAGCGTGCAATTATTGATCAGATAAATGAGTATACATTAAGTGATGATAAACAAGAAAATCTTGATGCAATGAGAGCTTTCCATGCAAAATGGAATGAAGTAGGTTTTGTGCCATTCAAAGAAAAAACTAAAATTCAAGAAGCATATAAAACAGTAGTTGATTCTAAATTTTCAGGTATAGTTTCTGCTGGTGGTGAGAGTAGAATTAACAGATACAATAGACGTTTTAGCGAACCCAAAGTGAGAAATGGGGGAGTACGTTCCGAAAGAGAACGGCTTGTTCTGAAATTTGTTAAGAAAGAACAGGATATTGCCACATGGGAAAACAATATGGGGTTTTTCTCAAAATCAAAGAATGCAGATGCACTTTTGGAGGAATTGAATAAGAAGATTGATATTGCAAAAGAAGAATTAGCCCAGATAGAAGAAAAAATAAAAACAATTGATAAGCAATACGAAGAATAGAAATGAAGAAAAACAGTGTAATTGGATTCGCTTTAATTGGATTGATATTATTATTGTTCAGTTGGTATAATACAAAACAATTTGAAGAACAACAAAAAGAGAGACTGAAGCAGGATTCAATTGCGGCAGTTGCTGCTCTGAGTAATATTCCTCAAGATACAAATTCAGTTAAGGATATAATTCCTGTTATGGATTCATCTATTTCTACTGAAGAAATTCCATTATATCAAAGCGAGATGCTCAATCTTGCAAGTCAGACTGACGTTGAGTATTATACACTTGAGAATGATAAAATCAAAATAACCTTAACTTCAAAGGGCGCTCAGCCATATGAAGTTCTTATTAAAAAATACTATACTTATGATAGTACTGCGCTATATCTGATGCCCAAAAGTACAAGTAAGTTAGATATAGAATTAAATGCTTCTCAGTGGATAAATACTGCCGAACTGAATTTTAAAAAAGTAGCCCTGACGGATTCTTCTCTAACATTAAGACTCTATTTCGCTGATCAGTCATATATTGAGAGTACTTATTCCCTTGCCCAAGGAAGTTATATGGTTGATTATAATTTGGCATTTGTAGGAATGGAAAATATTCTAGACAGAAGTACTAATTATTTTATTTTAAATTGGGTAATGGACTTACCTAGGCTTGAAAAAGGGTATACAAATGAAAAAAATTATTCTACTATTGCATATAAATTTACAGGAAGCGATGATGTAAAAACACTGGGACTACGTAAAGATTCAAATAAGGAGAGTTTTTCTGCAAGTATTAATTGGGTTGGCTTTCAACAACAATTTTTTTCTGCAATCATGGTTGCACCTAATAACTTCATAAGTGGAAACTTAGCATTAGCTTTTTATAAGGAGGAAGATCCTAATCACAAATTGATGAATTGTTCTTCTGAGATGCATGTTGAACTTGATACGAAAAGTTCTAATTTTTCTGTTCCTCTAAAATTTTATTACGGGCCTAATCACTATCCTACCTTAAAAAGCTATGATCAGGGATTTGAGAAAATAATTCCTTTGGGAGGATGGTTAATTGGTTCAATCAATAGGTATTTCATTATACCTTGTTTTAACTGGCTTAGCAAATATTTTGCAAGTTATGGCCTTATAATTCTTATTTTGACTTTACTTATAAAACTTATCATATCTCCGTTAACATTTAAATCTTATGCTTCATCTGCAAAGATGAAGGTAATGAAACCTGAAATTGATAAGATTAATGCAAAATATCCGAGGAAAGAGGATGCCATGAAGAAGCAACAGGCAACAATGGCACTCTACAAGAAGACTGGGATTAGTATGTTCGGAGGCTGTTTGCCTATGTTGTTGCAGTTCCCTATATTGTTTGCAATGTTTCGTTTCTTTCCTGCCTCTTTTGAGTTGAGACAGCAGAGCTTTTTATGGGCTACAGACTTGAGTGCATATGATTCTATTCTGACATTGCCATTTAAAATTCCAATGTACGGAGATCATATTTCGTTATTTGCATTATTGATGGGAATTTCTATGTTTTTCTACTCAAAGATGACTATGGGGCAAACTCCAGATAATCAACAAATGGCAGGGATGAAGTTTATGCAGGTTTGGTTTATGCCTATATTTATGATAGTACTTTGTAATAATTTTTCTGCAGGTTTGAGCTACTATTATATGTTGTCCAACGTATTGACTATAATTCAAAATTGGGTTATAAGAAAGTGGTTTGTTGATGAGAAAAAGTTATATGAGAAACTTAAAGCGAAAGCTGATTCAAAGGCTCCTGTTCAAAAATCAAAATTTCAGCAACGTTTGGATTCGGCTTATAAAGCTCAGCAGGAACAACTGAAAAAAAGATAAAATATTTAATGAGTGTTGAGTCTCAAATTCGATGTTTAAATGAGGAGCTGCCGTCAACCGTAAAGTTGGTGGCAGTTTCAAAATTTAAATCTATTGAAGATATTAGTAAGGCTTATAATGCCGGACAGAAGTGTTTTGGGGAAAACAGACCTCAGGAATTGGTTGCTAAGGCCACTGTACTACCCGGAAATATTGAATGGCACTTTATTGGTCATTTGCAAACCAATAAGATAAAGATGCTTTTGCCCTATGTTACATTGATTCATTCAGTGGATTCTGAAAAACTATTATTTGAGATAAATAAAGCTGCGTTCAGTGCTGGTTTGTCAGTTGATTGTCTATTGCAGGTTCATATTGCGAAAGAGGAGACAAAGCAAGGATTTTCACTTGATGAAATCACTGATATAATCAATCGTTTGGAATCTTTTAAAAATATCAGAATACGGGGACTAATGGGGATGGCTTCTTTTGTTCAGGATTCCGGACAGGTAAGAAATGAATTTCGAAGTCTTTTTTCTATTTTTGAGAAAATTTCTAAATTTTCTGTTGATTCACAACATTATAAAACGTTGTCATACTTTAATCAATTATCAATGGGTATGTCACATGATTATAAAATTGCAATTGAAGAAGGTGCTACAATAGTCAGGATAGGCAGTCTTATTTTTGGGGCAAGAACTTGATTGATGTTTATATATTTATTTTGGTGTCAAAAACAAATGTTGCAGGTCCAGTAAGATAAACCTCTCTGAATGAATTGCCACCTATCGGTATAAAATCGACAGCCAGTTTATCACCAAGAGCCTTAATGTCAAATTTTATGTGTACTCCTATTGCGTCAGTAAATTTTGTGTAATTTTTACATCCGTTAATATATGATGCTATAGATGAAGCTGTCACTCCTGTTCCGCAGGCATATGTTTCTGCTTCAACTCCGCGTTCATATGTGCGTACAGATAATCTTTCAGGTTCAATTTGTACAAAATTTACGTTTGTTCCATTAGGGAATCTTTTTGACCATCTCCACTTTTTACCTTCAGTGTCCACATCAAAATTTGTCACATCATCAACAAAAATAACAAAGTGATCTGATCCGGTATTTAAAAAATATCCCTCTAAATGTTTTTCAATAACATCGATATCACGCATTTTCAGGCGTACAATACATTTATGGTCGCTGTATTCCAGAACATCTGCCTTATGGTATCCGTCTATTGCTGTAAATTCAAATTTTTTAATTCCTTGATGAGCTGCAAAGGCGACAAGGCAACGTCCTCCGTTCCCACACATTGTTCCCTCAAATCCGTCTGCATTAAAATATTTCATTGTGAAGTCGTATTTTTCGCTATTTCCGAGCAACATCATTCCGTCTCCGCCAATGCCGAATCTGCGATTACAAAGCTGTCTTATTTGTTTATCATTAAGATTAATCTCCTCTTTACGATTATCAATAATTACAAAATCGTTACCTGCTCCTTGGTACTTATATGCATGTATCATTTCTTTATCTATTATTTTGAGTTTAATTTTGAAACCATGGCAGATGCAATCTTTTCCGAGGCACCTTTTCCTCCTAATATGTCATGTAGCTCAGCATATGATTTTAACATAGTATCTTTATAATCGTTTTCATTTAAAAGTCTGGTAAGTTCTGCTAATATTTTTTTGGGAGTACAGTCATGCTGAAGCAGTTCTGTAAATATTTGTCTCTTTAATATTAAATTAGCAAGACTGACATAATTTATTTTTAATATTCGGTTGGCAACTTGAAATGAAATTTCGTTCATTCCATAGCAGACAACTTGTGGAGTACCTATTAGTGCAGCTTCAAGACTGGCTGTACCGGAGCTGATTATTGCAGCATCAGCTTGTTTTAAAATAGAATATGTCTTGTTAAAGATGACTTTGATTTTACTATCTTTTAAATATTTATTAAAAGTATCTTCTTCTGTAGAAGGAGCAGCGGCTAAAACAAGTTGATAGTTAGAAAATTTTGATTGTGATAATTTTTTTTCTACTTCTACTATTCTAGGCATTAGATATTTTATTTCCATTTTTCTGCTTCCCGGAAGGATTGCAATAATAGGCTTGTCTTCTAATCCAGAACGATTTAAAAAATCTGTTCTGCTCTCTATGTTGCTAATATCTTGGGCTATGCTGTCTATTAAAGGGTTTCCTTTGTAAATTGCATCAATTCCCCACTCTTTGAAATATTCAGTTTCAAATGGAAAAATAATAAAAAGTGAATCGACATATTTCTTTATTTTTTTAATTCTCTGTTCTTTCCATGCCCAAACTTTAGGTGCTATATAGTAGAATACTTTTATATTATGTGCTTTTGCGAATTCCGCAATTCTTAAATTAAAACCGGGGTAATCGATAAGAATCAGGACATCTGGCTGGTATGATATAATGTCTGATTTACAAAGTTTCAAGTTTTTGCTTATTTTGCCAAGGTTCATCAATACTTCTATTAAACCCATTACAGCGGTATCCTTATAATGCCGAACAAGAGTTCCTCCTGCCTTGGACATAAGATCTCCCCCCCAAAACCTAAATTCGTATTTGGGATCCTCCTTTTTTAGTTCTTTCATTAGGTTGGATCCGTGCAAATCTCCCGATGCCTCTCCAGCAATTAAGTAATATCGCATATATTCACTGGGATTATATAAATTAAAATGACCAGATTTTTTTTAACCTTTCTACTTCGTTATAATCAGTATTATCAATTTTGTGAGGTACAATTGAAATATATCCTAGTGCATTCATAGTATGGTCTCCATCTGATTCTCCATTTTCATGATTCTTGAATTCTCCTGTCATCCAAAAATAATCCATTCCATGAGGGTCTATTCTTTTTTCAAATTCCTTTACCCATTGTCCATCACCCTGATGTGTTATCTTTATTCCTTTTATTTTATCTTTTGGCAGGTTAGGAAAATTAATATTCAGGTATATCCCTTTAGCTGGTTGATTATTAAAATATTTTTCAAGTATAATTCTAGTGTAATATTTTACTCCTTCAAAATCAGCATTAAGATCATGTGTGCAGATTGAAAGTCCTATTGAAGGTATTCTGTAAATGGTTCCCTCAGTAGCTGCTCCTAATGTTCCTGAATAAACAGAAGCAATAGAGGCATTTGATCCATGATTTACTCCAGCTATTAGCAAATCAGGCATTTTACCTTCGGAAATAAAAAGGTTTACTCCCATTTTTACACAGTCGGCTGGCGTTCCGGTAAGAGCGTAATATCTTATTTCATGAAGAATCCCATCTTCATTTTCCTCTTTAATTTTTTTTAATCTTAATGGAAAATCAAGTGTAAGGGCCACTGATTTGCCTGATTGTGGCTCTTTAGGTGCCACTACGGTGACATTGCCATATTCTCTTAGTAATTGAGAAATCTCATTTATGCCTTTTGCTGCAATTCCGTCATCATTTGTTAAAAGTATCTCTTTTATTGCCATATATTAAATTTAGCTGCAAAGATAGTAAATTCACATTTATTTGCTTAAATTTGCATGATTTTTGTGGCTTTTTATGACTATTAGCGAATTGTTCTAAATTGCTTAAAACTTGAAGTTTAATTAAATATTTTTTGAAAAATGGAAAAAATTAAGATTGGTATCAACGGGTTTGGCCGTATAGGTCGTCTGGTATTCAGGGCTGCCCAACTTAGAAATGATATTGAAGTGGTAGGTATAAATGACCTTATCGATGTTGAATATATGGCCTATATGTTGAAATATGATACAGTTCATGGTCAATTTACAGGCACAATTGCCGTGAAAGACGGGAAATTGGTTGTAAATGGTAATGCAATTAGAGTAACTGCTGAAAAAGATCCAGCTAATTTAAAATGGAATGAAATAGGTGCTGAGTATGTAGTTGAATCTACAGGCTTGTTCTTGACAAAAGAAAAAGCACAGGCTCATATTTCTGCAGGTGCAAAACGTGTAATTATGTCAGCTCCTTCAAAAGATGACACCCCAATGTTTGTATATGGTGTCAATAATAAAAAATATAAAGGAGAAGAAATAGTTTCAAATGCATCTTGCACTACAAACTGTCTTGCTCCTATCGTAAAAGTATTGAATGATACTTTTGGTATTGTTGAAGGGTTGATGACAACTGTTCATGCTACTACTGCTACTCAAAAAACTGTTGATGGACCTTCAGCCAAAGATTGGAGAGGTGGACGTGCCGCTGCTGCCAATATTATTCCATCTTCTACCGGTGCAGCAAAAGCTGTGGGAAAAGTTATTCCTGAGATGAACGGCAAACTTACTGGAATGTCATTCCGTGTTCCTACAGTTGATGTTTCTGTCGTAGATCTTACTTGTCGTCTTGAAAAAGGTTGTTCTTATGAAGATGTTAAAGCAGCTATGAAAAAGGCTTCTGAGGGTGAGTTGAAAGGTGTCCTAGGCTACACTGAAGATGCTGTTGTTTCAAGTGACTTTCTTACAGATCCACGTACTTCAATTTTTGATGCAGGTGCTGGTATTCAGTTGAATTCTAATTTTGTTAAAGTGGTTTCTTGGTATGATAATGAATGGGGCTATTCAAATAAAGTACTTGAGATGGTCTCTTACATGAATACTGTAAAGTAGAAAAAAAATTACTTATTAAAAAAAGAGAACGCAAGCGCTCTCTTTTTTTATAATATATGATGAGGAATAATTTATTAACTTTGTACGAAATACACAATTAATAATGAAAATAGATTCAATTGGCTTAAAGAAAAAAGTATCGTTAGGTTTTGTTGTTCTCGGGCTTATACTGTTCTTTTCAAGTCTTATTGCCGTATTCGAATTTAGTCGGATGAGTAATCATGTTACTGACCTGATTTCTGATAATATTAAAAGTATTAATACCGCTCGTGAACTTCTTACTATAAGCGAAGATTATAATTTTAAATTAATGGCTGGGGTAGGGAGTGAAGCTGCTCTTGATATTTCTCTTATAAATGATGATAATTTTATCTCATATTTCAAAGATTTAAAAAAGACTTTTACCACTGATGAAGAAAAATTATATGCAGATTCAGTAATATTTGCTTATACTGCGTATATGCAAGTTGCAAGAGAAACAGAAACTATCTGGTTAAGTAATTATTCTAACAGAAGAGATTGGTTCTTTGGAAGTTTACAACCTGTATATAAAAAGTTAAGAAATTATATACAAAAACTGACTTATGTAAGTCAGGATGCTCTTGCAGAAAACTCTCAATCTTTACAGGAAAGTTTTTATCGTAGTATTATGCCTTGTATAGCTGCTGTTTGTGTTGGAATAGTAATAGTATTACTCTTTAATTATTTTTTAAATCATTATCTTATAAATCCTATTCTTCGTATTTCTAATGGAATACAAAAATATAAGCAGTTTAATAAAAGCTATGATGTAAAAGTGGAAAAAGGTGATGAAGTGTCTGACTTGAATGATTCTGTTAAAGAATTGATAGAGGACAACCAATCCTACAGAAAAAGATTATAATTATATGAATATCCGGGTAATATCAAGAAATATCAGTATAGCTCTTCTTTTTAGCGCGGGATTTATGTTTCTCTCAGTTATAGTGTCAATGCTATATGGATTTGATTCTTCTTTTTCTCCATTGCTTATAAGTTCAATCTTTACTTTTATTGTTGGGATATTTCCATTGATCTTTGTAAAAAAAGAGAAAGATATAACTACAAAGGATGGACTCGCAATAATATTGTTTTCTTGGGTTTTATCCTGTATTTTTGGAATGATTCCTTATGTATTATGGGGAGGAGAATTTACTCTCATGAATGCATGGTTTGAAAGTGTTTCCGGCTATACCACAACAGGCGCGACTATTTTGACAAATGTAGAAGCTCTGCCAAAAGGATTATTATTCTGGCGCTCGTCAACACATTTCATTGGAGGTTTGGGAGTAGTTGTCTTTATAATGTTGATACTTCCTTCATATGGTTCCATTAAATTCAGAATGAGTAAGATGGAGGTCTCAGATATATCAAGGGAAAATTATAAATACAAATCGAATCAATTAGTAAGGGTGGTCTTATATGTTTATCTTGGACTTACCATATCACTAATATTTCTTTTGATGTTTGCCGGTATGCCTCTTTTTGATGCTGTTAATCATGCCTTCAGTACTGTGGCTACAGGGGGTTTTGGTATAAAAAATAACTCTATTGCTGCATATTCGTCTGTTGCAATTGAGATAATTTTGATGGTTTATATGGTTTTAAGTTCTTTACATTTTGGCTTAATATATTCATCTGTTGTGGGAAAGGACTTACGGTTATTCAAAAACCCTGTTACTAAATTTTATCTAAGCACAATAGTTATATGTTCTTTAATTGTTACTGCTAATTTATTATTTTCCGGAACATATGATAATCTTCCTACCGCATTGAGGGAAGCTTTCTTTTACGTTATTTCTTTAAATTCATCTACCGGCTTTGCTATTTCAGATACAACTATATGGCCTCTTTTTTCATTGCTGATTGTT
>JBAXYG010000018.1:0-13011 GCA_041670905.1 Bacteroidales bacterium | reverse complement strand
TAAAATTACTTTATTATTATGAGGTAAAATCTTCCCCACTCCATTCATTGAAAATATTATTTTTTCTTCTGCCATACTTATCTCCGTTGTTTATTTATATACTTTTTATATTGTAAAAATTACTTTTAAATATCATTTCTACCGCTCCATCAATACCAAACTTTGATGAATCAATACACAAATGATAACTTGACGCATCACCCCATTTTTTAAATGTGTAATAATTGTAATACGCAGCACGTTCCTTATCCCATTGATCGATTATTTTTAAAGCCGCAGCCTGAGTTATCCCACGCATATCCATTAATCTCGCAATTCTGAACTTTTTTTCTGCACTTATAAAAACACTAAGAATAGTAGGGTAATCACGTAAAATATAATCGGCACACCTTCCTAAAAAAATAGAAGAATTTTCTGAAGCTATTTTCTTCATCACGGCACTTTGAACTGTAAAAAGATCTTCTTCAGTAATAGAACTGCTAAGGGAAATAGCTCCTCCATCAGCAAAATATCCACGAATTCCAAGTAATGAGCCTAAAACTCCCTTCAACCCATTTTCTATTTTTTCATCCTTCTTTTCAAACAAATCATTTCTCAAACCACTCTCTCTTGATGCAATATTAAGCAACTCCTTATCATACATTTTTACATTCAATTTATCAGAAAGTTTTTGAGCTATTTCAAGGCCGCCACTTCCAATCTGCCTTCCGATAGTAATAATAAAATTTTTTTCCATAATATTTACATTTATTTTCGGGCACTATTTTTATCATTAATTATTACAGTATCACAGTGATTACTGATGATTTTTGATTCATTCATTTCCGTTTTAAATTTCTTCAACAATCCGGAAAGAAGTATTGCAGCAACTATTGCAGAAATAAGATCGGAAATAGGCAAACTTAACCACACCCCTTTAATTCCAAAAAAATAAGGGAGTAATGCAAGGCATGGTATTAAAAAAAGCAACTGTCTTGAAAGAGAAAGAAATACTGCCTTTTTTACCAATCCCAAACTTTGAAAAAAGTTGGATACTACCATCTGAAAGCCAACAAAAGGTGCAAAAATCGAAACAATCCTCAACCCTTTAGATGCAATTGATATCAATTCAGTGTCACTGGTAAAAATTGAAACAGCTGCACCCGGAATGAACATAGCTACTATAAAACTGAAAGTCATCACGCAGACTGCACATTTTATTGTCAATTTCAATACTTCTATTACTCTGTGATACTGTTTAGCCCCATAATTATATCCGGCAATAGGTTGCATACCTTGTGTGAACCCCATCACAATCATTAAAAATATAAATACTATTCTGTTTATTATTCCATATGCTCCTATGGCAAGATCTCCTCCATATTGTTTAAGTCTATTATTGATAAAAATAACAACAAAGCATGAAGCTACATTCATCAAAAAAGGGGCAAGTCCTATTGATAATGATTGTCCGGCAATTTTATAATCTATTTTGAAAATACCTTTTGAAAAGTGCAGCAATTCTTTTTTATTACTGAATATGTTAATTAACCAGGCAAGCGAAATAATTTGAGCCAGTACAGTAGCTATAGCTGCACCCTGTATTCCCATATCTAAAACAAAAATAAAAATAGGATCCAATATTGTGTTAATGATAACTGTCAAAATTGTTGCTGTCATGGCCTTTTTCGGATGACCGGCAGCACGCAATAGTGAGTTAAGCCCAAAATACATATGCGTTACCACATTTCCTAATAATATTACAAACATATAATCTCTCGCATAGCTTATAGTAAACTCACTTGCACCAAAAAAATAAAGAATTGGATCAAGAAAGACTAAGGCTAGAGTCATAAAAATCAAGCCTATTATTATATTAAGCAGCACCACATTACCGAGTACTTTTTTCGCCGTATCATAATTTTTTTGTCCCAATAGTACCGACATCAAAGTAGAGGCACCAACTCCGACAAGAGTCCCGAACGCAGCCGAAAGATTCATAAGAGGAAAAGTAATGGCCAAACCAGAAATAGCCATTGGACCCACTCCTTGCCCTATATAGATACTGTCTACCATATTATAAAGAGAAGAAGCTGTCATAGCAATAATAGCAGGTAATGCATACTGTTTTAACAGTTTACTAACTTTTTGTGTACCAAGCTCTAATGGAATCATTTTTTTCCTTTTTCTATACCAAAATTTATTTCTTGATTTTTCAATAAAATAAATTTTACAACACTACAAAGATATAGTTTTCCTAACTTTACTTAGAAAAAACTTTAACACTGACCTATGATTAACTTCATTATATTTAAAGCTAAATCCGAAAACTTACTTTTAAAAAAAATAGAGGATGACTGAAATTCAGCCATCCTCACCAAATCTTTTAAAAACCCCTAACTGTATATTTTTGCTATTTCCCTACCCTCTAGTACATCCAATCCATTCATAGCTAAAGCGGACATTTCATCTTCACCAGGATAAACAAATACCGGTGCAATAAAACTGACATTTGCAGAAATCTGATCCATAAGCTCCTTACCATTAGCAATTCCTCCTGTTATAAGAATTGCATCAACGTTACCCTGAAATACGGTTGCCTTAGCACCTATCTCCTTTGCTACATTATAGGCAAACGCATCAGAAATAAGTTTAAAATGAGGATCACCAGCAGCTACCTTATCTCTAATTTCAGCAAAATTATTTGTACCCAAATGAGCTACAGTCCCTCCTTTCCCCACTATCATCCTTTTAACTTCTTCTAATGTATATTTTCCTGAAAAACATAATTCAACCAATTGCAGTGCAGGCAAAGATCCGGAGCGTTCTGGACTGAAAGGTCCTTCTCCGTTTAGAGCGTTATTCACGTCAATGACACGTCCTTTTTTATGAGCACCAACAGAAATTCCACCTCCCAAATGAACCACAATCAAATTGAGAGAATCATATGGCACACCCTTTTCCTCAGCATACATTTTTGCGATAGCTTTTTGATTAAGAGCATGAAATATGGAAACCTTCTTAAACAGTGGATGGCCAGAAACACGCGCAACATCCGAAAGTTCATCCACCACAACAGGGTCGGCAATAAATGCTCGACATCCTGGAACATCTTTTGCCAATGAAATAGCCAATATTGCGCCTAAATTACTTGCATGCTCACCTCCGATAGCATTAAATAAATATGAAATCATTGCTTCATTAACTTCATATACTCCGGAAGGAACAGGTTTAAGCAGCCCTCCTCTCCCCACAATTGCAGATAATTCTTCAATATCAATATTATTTTCAACAAGAACTTCCAAAATCATTTTTTTACGAAATTCATATTGATCAATTATTCTTTCATAAGATAATATTTTATCAGCAGAATGCCTCAATGTTTTGAAAAAGACTTCATTTCTCCCATCAAAAAGAGCAATTTTAGTTGAAGTCGAACCAGGGTTTATGGAGAGTATTTTCATAATTGAATACTATTTTGCAGTCAAAGCGGCTAAAGCAATTGAATTAAGTTTAGTGTCGATACTATCTGCACGGCTTGAAAGAACACACGGTGCTTTTGCTCCGGCAACTATAGCAGCCTGTTTAACTCCAATACAGAGTTGTGAATTAACTTTATAAAATACATTAGCAGATTCAATATTAGGGAATACCAAGCAATCAGCGTCACCTGCAACAGGACTTATAATTTTTTTAACAGCAACTGCCTCTGCAGAAAGTGCTACATCCAAAGCTAAAGGACCGTCAGCAACACAACCTTTTATCTGGCCTCTTTCTACCATTTTTGAAATAATTGCAGCATCAACACAAGACTGCATTCCTGGCAACATTTGTTCTGTAGCAGCTATAATTGCAACCTTAGGCATATCACATCCAAGCGCATGTGATGTTCTGACAACATAATTTGTGATTGCTATCTTTTGAGATAAATCCGGTGCAGGAATGACAGCCATATCACCTATAATAATAAGTTTATGATAATTAGGATTTTCCAAAACACTAACATGACTTAATATAGCTTTTGGCGGAAGTAATCCACGTTCCTTATTAAGAATGGCTCTCATATATTTGTCAGTGCTGCAAAGACCCTTCATAAGGATATCTCCCTCTCCGAAGTTAATAAGATCTACAGCTTGAGCGATAGATTTAAGTTCATCTTCGTTATTCACAATTTTAAAAATGCTCGGATTAATTCCCTCAGCATTACATACCGCAAGAATCATCTTTTCATCTCCAACCAAAGTGGCTTCAACAATTCCTTTTTCCACTGCCATACGTACAGCATTAATTGTGTGGTCATCTACAGCCCATGCTGCCACCAAACGTTTTTTGTTTTTTGAACGCAACTGTTCAAATACTTGTTCAAAATTTGTAATCATAGTTATATTTTATTTACTTACAATATTCATGGTATCACGAGCAATAACCAACTCTTCATTTGTAGTAATAGTTGTAACTATTACTTTTGATTCCGGTTTAGAAATAATTGCATCTTTACCTCTTAATCCGGTATTTATCTCTTTATCAAATTCAATCCCCAAAAATTCCAAACCATTACAAGATTTTTCTCTTGTTGAACATGAATTTTCACCTATACCACCAGTAAATACGATCAAATCGACACCACCCATAGCAGCAGCATAAGCTCCTATATACTTTTTTATTCCATAATACAATAAATCCTGAGCAAGTACGGCCTTTTCATTTCCTGCTGCTGCAGCTTCTTCTATATCGCGACAATCAGAAGAAAGTCCAGATACTCCCAGCAAACCACTCTTTTTGTTCAGTACAGAGTTTACACCGGCAGCATCTAATCCCATTTTTTCCTGAATATAGGTAACTACTCCTACATCTACATTACCACAACGTGTTCCCATTATAACACCTTCAACAGGAGTAAATCCCATAGAGGTATCAACAGATTCTCCATTTTTAATTGCAGTAATAGAGCTACCATTACCAAGATGACAAGTAATGATTTTTGATTTTTTAAAATCAATGTCAGTTAACTTACAAGCTTTTTGAGCGACAAACTTATGACTTGTTCCATGAAAACCATAACGACGAATCTTATATTTATCATAATATTCGTACGGAATACCATACATGTAAGCATAATTAGGCATGGTTTGATGAAACGAAGTATCAAATACAGCAACCTGAGGTACATTAGGCATCAAACTTTGAATGGCATGGATACCTAAAAGATTTGCCGGATTGTGAAGTGGAGCTAACTCACAACAATTTTCAATCTTTGTGATAACATCTTCATCAACTTTCACACTGCAGAAGAAATATTCGCCACCGTGTGCAACTCTATGCCCAACAGCCTGAATGTCATTCAATGAACCGAGCACTCCATACTTGGAGTCAGTCAATAAATCCAATACACTTTTAATACCAACAGTGTGGTTTGGTATATTCATTGAGACCTTGTACTTCTCTTTACCTGTGACATTATGAGTTAAAACACCAGGGTTAATACCTATTCTCTCAACAAGTCCTTTTGCCAAAAGAAAATAATCATTGTCACTTTTCATATCAAGAACTTGATATTTTAGTGATGAACTTCCACAATTTAAAACAAGAATTATCATTTAAATTAAAAATTATAAGTTTTTATGCACTTTTTCTATAACATACAAAGTTACTCATAAAGGCAGCATCTTCAAAAAATATTTTTGTATATTGCGGAAATTTATGATGGATATGAGGAAAGGTAGGGCAATATTTTATTGCACAACAGCATTTCTGTTTGGCAATCTTGTAGGAGGGTGGATAAATATCCCCTCTATAATTTTATACATATCTTCATTACTTTTCATTTTTCTCTCATTAAATTGGAAAATTCTTCCATTTTTACTAATGTCTCTTTTTTTTCTTGGTTCTACTTCTCTCAGATTAAGTGAATATGGAACAAACACTAAGAATACTATATTAAAGATAAAAGCCTATCAATTAAAAACAGATTTTTCTGACCACCTTGAAAAAATAATTCCTCCCGGAAATGAACTTTCTATCCTAAAAGCATTAGCAATAGGAGAAAAAAGGAACATTAGTGATTCCCTAAAAAAAAGTTATAAAGAAAGTGGTGCAATGCATCTTCTTGCTCTTTCGGGGTTGCATGTTGGAATCATTTATCTTATTTTATCTAATATATTAAGTATTATAGGAAACAGCATAACACAAAAAAAAATCAAAAGCATCTGTATTATTCTTTTTCTGTGGTTTTTTGCTATTATAACAGGATTGAGCAATTCAATATGCAGAGCAGTAATTATGATTACCGTATATGAAATTTCAGGATTTTTTTCAGCCGACAGAAATTTCCTCTGCTCATTATCAATAAGCGCATTACTTATAACCCTTTTTAATCCATCCGCACCAAGAAATATTGGTTTTCAACTCTCATATTGCGCAGTACTATCTATTTTTTTTATATATCCACGTCTAAATTCATTTCTTAAAACACAAACA
The DNA here is from genome assembly GCA_041670905.1 of Bacteroidales bacterium. Lineage (GTDB taxonomy): Bacteria > Bacteroidota > Bacteroidia > Bacteroidales > UBA932 > JBAXYG01. The sequence goes on along the minus strand of JBAXYG010000018.1, from coordinate 6,555 downwards.
AAAATCGTGGGATACATCTGGAAATCAGTATCACTCTCAATTTCTTGCCAAATAGTAACAACTCCTCTGATTTTATATCATTTCGGATCATACCCTGTCTATTTTCTTATAACAAATCTCCTTGCTATTCCTCTTACAGAAATTATAATATATCTCATCATAATATCACTTCTTACATTTGATATTCCGATTGTAGGAAAAACTTCAGCTTACCTACTGGAAAAAGTTATCCACATACTGAACAAAATTATTATTACTATTAGTGAATTATAATATTAAAATATCAATTAATACAATTAGTCGCAAAATAAAATAAAATATATACCCATTATTTTGACAAGAATATCTATCTTTATTAAGATTTTAAATTATTATTACTATTATTTTTTAAATTTACTTGCAAATGTCAATTTTAGCTTTACCTTTGTAAGTGAAAACTTAACCTAATTATTATATTTTCAAAAAATTTTTATGAACATTTTTATCTACGGCTTAAATTTTAAAGCCAGAAGGGAAGACCTTATCGACCTTTTTTCTCCTTACGGTGAAGTAACCTCTGCGAGAATTATTATTAATCGTGAAACACGCCGCTCAAGAGGTTATGGATTCGTTGAGATGGCTGACGATGATGCAGGAAAAGCAGCTATTGCAGCTTTGAATGGCATTGAACACATGGACAGAGTAATTAATGTAGCTATTGCAAACGAACGTCCGCCAAGGAACGATGCATAACACATATACTAATATCCTATAAAGAGAGGAGGCTGTAAAGTCTCCTCTTTTTTATTTTATATTCTTCGTTAATTTTTGAACTACTTTGAACTTTGATAAAAATTCACTGGCAAAAACTCTTATAACCGTATAAACTGGAATGGCTATAAGCATTCCAAGTACTCCTCCTATATATCCGGCAATAAGTATTACCAGAAATATCTCAAGAGGGTGGGCTTTCACACTACTTGAATATATAAAAGGCTGAAAAACAAATATATCAATCATATGAGTGCCAAAATAAACAGCAATAATAATAAGAACAAAAGGCCATAGATACATTGTATCCATCGACCCGTAATGTGTAATCACAGCCATAAGTACTCCAATAGCACCGGAAGTAATAGGGCCAATATACGGAATCACATTAAGAATACCGGAGACAAAAGCCAGAACTACTGCAAGAGAAAAATCAAGACCGGCTATATAATGTAGCCCTATTGTATTTAAAATGGTAATAAAAATACATTCAATGGATATACCAAGAAAGTATCTTACTAATAAATTATTTGAAGAGCTCAAAGCTCTAGTCATATTCTCTTCATATTTATCAGGAACTATTGCCTTCAAAATATTACCTAGCATGTTCTGCTCCTGAAGGAAAAAGAAGGAGATAAATATAACAGCAAATAAACCTATAGCAAAATCGACAAAAAAAGTTGTTACTGATGAAAATAAAGAAGTAAAAGCTGAAACATTCACAATACTCTTTATTTCATCAAAAAGATATAGTTCCAATCTGAAATCATTTCCTAAAGTAGGAAATATTTCCCTGATTTTAATATTATATTTTAATAAAGGCTCAGATATCTTGATACTTAACGATTCTAAGTTAATATTTCCTAATTCATTGAATATCTGCCCTATTAAAGGAGTTATAAACATAAAGATACCTCCAATAACGGAAAAAATCACTACAAGAGTAATTAGGGCGGCAAGCCAGTTTGGAACTTTAAACTTCTTAATAGATATTGAGGTAATAAGATTTACAAGAGGTTTTCCAACAGTCGATATTACAGCAGCAATTAAAATAAACCATAGAATTGAACTGAAGTACCATGCAAGAAATGCAATTATGGCAATTATGGCGACTGCAATAATATATTTAGCAAGTTTATTCATACTCCTCCATACCTTAAATTTCTCAAATTTAATATATTTGTATAACAAAGAAAAATATATTAAATTTTAACATATGAAAAGATATTTCAGTATTTTACTATTATTAATAATAGCATTACCGGTTACTGCAGAAGAGGGAATGTGGTTACCATCTATTATTTCACAGAGGATTGACCATATGAGGGAAAATGGTTTAAAATTAACTGCTGATGATATTTATAGTGTAAATCAAGTATCACTTAAAGATGGTATAGTTCATTTTAATGGGGGTTGTACGGGAGAAATAATTTCTTCAACAGGCTTACTTATTACAAATTACCATTGCGGATATGGACAGATTCAGGCACACAGTTCAATTGATCATGATTATCTTAAAGACGGATTTTGGGCGATGACAATTGACAAAGAACTACCCAATAAAAAATTGTATGTAAGATTTCTTGTCAGAATGGAAGATGTTACCAAAAATGTCCTATTAGGATACAAAAAAAATATGAGTGAAATCCAACGTGATTCTTTAATAATTGCTAATGGCAAAGTTATTATTGATGCTGCAAAAAATGAAGGCAAAGGGTATGGTGCAAAAATAGAAGCATTATATTATGGAAATCAATATTTTCTTTTTGTATATCAGACTTTTACTGATGTACGTCTGGTAGGTGCGCCTCCTACTGCAATAGGAAAATTTGGAGGAGACACTGACAACTGGATGTGGCCTCGCCATACAGGTGATTTTTCCCTTTTTAGAATATATGCTGATAAAGACAATAATCCTGCTGAATATTCAGCTGATAATGTGCCATACACACCTAAAAAATATTTTAAAATTTCAATAAAAGGGTTAAAAGAGGGTGATTTTACTTTTGTATATGGGTATCCAGGAAAGACGCAGGAGTACCTTTACTCGGAAGCAGTAAGATATATTTCAGATATTTCAAATCCTAATAAAATAAAACTTCGTACTTTAAGACTTAACGTTCAGAAAGAATATATGTCCTGTGACCAAGGAATAAGAATCAAATATTCATCTAAAAATGCCAGCGTATCCAACTCATGGAAAAAATGGCAGGGAGAAATGAAAGGCATAGTAAAAATGAATACTTATGCGAATAAAAAGAATTTTGAAAAAAAGTTTGATGCATGGGCTGCCGACAAATCGGAATATTCAGGTATTATCAAAAAATTCGCAGCATTATATTCTGAAATTGAAAATTATGCTTTCGCCTCAGATTATTATTCTGAAAGCATACGGGCAAATGAGATTATACGTTTCGCTGAAAATCTACAAAATGGTATAGATAAAAAAGAGAATACTGATAGCATCGTAAATGCTTTTTTTAAAGATTATTTTATACCTATAGACAAAAAATGTTTCGGCTTACTGATGCATGAATATGCACTCAATGTCCCTGAATCATTAAAACCGGACTTTTTTAAAAATAAGTTAAAAGAATTCGGATCATTAGAATCATGGGTAGATTATATTTTTGAAAATTCTGCATTAACAGATAGTACAAAAACCAGGGCTTTGATATCTTCAGGAGAGTTCCAGAAAGATCCTGCTGTTGAATTCCAATATGAATTCAAAAACCATTATGAGAATAATATTAAAAAAGAATATAACGATATTAATCGAGAGATTACTCTATTATACCGAACTTATATGAGAGGACAGATGGAATTTTGTAAGGATAAAACTTTTTACCCTGATGCAAATTCCACTTTAAGAATTACCTATGGAAAAATTATGGGATACTCTCCTTCTGACGGAATCTATTACTCTCCAGTTTCTACAATTGAAGGAATTATGCAAAAGGATAATCCGGACATCTTTGACTATAATATTCCTCAGAAATTAAGAAATATTTACACTTCAAAAGATTATGGAAAATGGGGAGACAACGGGACTTTACCAGTATGTTTCATTGCTACCAATCACACTTCAGGTGGCAATTCAGGAAGCCCAATAATAGACGAAAATGGTAATCTTATCGGAATTAATTTTGACAGAGTATGGGAAGGAACTATGAGTGATATTGTTTTCGATCCTGAAATATGCAGAAACATCTCTCTTAATATGCGTTTTGTTCTATTTACAATAGACAATATCGCAGGTGCAAAAAGATTACTTGATGAAATAGAAGTTATAGAATAACAGCACTACTATATAAAAAGGCCGGCTGAAGTTATTTTAGCCGGCCTTTTTATGTTATATACTGCAATAATTATTCTTGTTTAAGATAATTATTATATTTTTCATATGATGCTTTATACTCCTCACTCTTATCACGAAAACGGAAATAAATGTTTTTCAAATATTCAGCAATAGCTTGTTTTATTTGAGGATCATCTGTAATAACAAATGATTTTTCGAATGGTTCAATAGCTGCTTCCAGAGATTCTTCAAATTCTTTAATCAAAGCCATGTATTTTGAATCGTCAACCTCTTCTGCTGCCTTATTTTGCAAATCTACGGCAATGTCGTAATGCAAAATGCCAACACCTAATATACCAAATACATAATTCGGGTCAATTTCGGTTGCTTTAGAAAAATATTTAATAGCATTATCATTGTCGCCCAATTTCTTATAAACATCACCTTCTACATAATACAGACTGGCATTTGTCGGTTCATTTTTCTGAGCAGTATGCAATAAGTCAAACAAAACCTGAGGGCTGTCTCCAGTTTCAATCAGCAGGTTGATCAGACCAACCAAAATACCTTGATTGCTTGGGAATTTAGCAAACCCAGCCTCCAATGTTGACTTACATAATTCCATATTACCCGATTGTTTATACATATCAGCAAGATTTGAGTAAACAGAACCATCTGAATAATAAGAAATATCAAGGCATTTTTTATAATATTCAATCGCCTTTTCTTTGTTTCCGGAAAATCCATTTAACAAGGCAGTATGATATACATTAAGAGAATCTACCTTTTTCACAACAGAATTATCGTAGCTCTTTAACGAATTTTCAAATAATTTACTCGCTAATGCAAAATTCCCAATAAGATATTGAGAAACAGCTTCACTGCTTTGTTTTTGGTGAATAGACTCAAATCTCTCATAAATATCTTTAAATGATGATCCTTTAGAATCAAGCTCAGCCGCTTTAATTAAAGCATCACATGCAATTCCAAGAATATCACCTTCTACTACAGGTTTGGTAACAACCCAAAATTCCAAAAGACCATTTTGATTATAAAAAAGCTCCTTATCCGGATAAACATCAACTGAATATTCACCCTCAGTACCTTTTCTGGTCTCATTATTGAGAACTTGTTGTCCCTTCAAGAAAAGCTTAACTTCCATTTGAGGAGTATTTAACAAAAGATTTTTTGTGGGTAAATCATAAGCATCTAAATAAGCATCTGCAAGTTTTATCCAAGTAGCAGGTTTAGCTGCCTTCTTTTCATTTTGCGTATTTGCTAAAGCTTTATCGATTGCTTTTTGTGCATCAGCAGGTGTTTTTGGTTGAGCACTTACCATTGTTACCGATAAGATAAGTGCTAATGCTAGTAATATTTTCTTCATTTTAATTTTGATTAAATTTTCATTCTATCTATTTAAGTTTTATTAAGCCTTTTTAAATTTCTGAAGAGATATTTTCTTCAACTTTTTCTTCGCTCTTGTTCACAACACATACTGCAGCTATGCTATCTCCTTCTTTAATATTTATCAACCTTACACCTTGCGTAGCCCTACCGGCAACTCTAATATTAGAAGCAGCAACCCTGATTGTTATTCCGGATTTGTTGATAATCATTATATCATTTTCATCGTTAACATCCTTGATTGCAATAAGCGCCCCTGTCTTCTCTGTAATATTAATAGTTTTAACGCCTTTACCACCCCTATTTGTAATTCTATAATCGCAAAGTTCAGAACATTTACCATATCCGTTTTCACTTACAACCAGAACATTTTTCCTTGAAATTCCTTCATCATTTTGCGCTACACAAATCATACCAATTACCTCATCCTTTTCAGTAATGTTTATCCCACGTACTCCAGAAGATGTTCTACCAATAGCTCTTGCATCCGATTCATGAAAACGACAGCACTTTCCTGCTCTACCTGCAAGAAGAATATCATTACGTCCATCTGTCAAAACAGCTTCAATTAGAGCATCATTTTCTCTTATGGTTATAGCATTTACTCCATTTACCCTCGGACGTGAATATGCTTCCAATGAAGTTTTTTTAATAGTTCCTCTCTTAGTTGCCAGAACAATAAAATTATTATTTATATAATCTTTATCGTTAAGATCTTTAACATTAATATACGCCTGAACTTTATCTTCAGGTTCAATATTTATTACATTCTGAATAGCACGTCCTTTTGAAGCTTTTGATCCTTCAGGAATATCATAAACTTTCATCCAATAACATTTGCCTTTTTTAGTAAAAAACATCATAGTACTGTGCATATTGGCAACATAAATGTGCTCTATGAAATCTTCGTCTCTTGTCGTACTGCCCTTTGCTCCTACTCCTCCACGATTCTGAAGTTTATACTCAACGAGGTCTGTTCTCTTAATATATCCTAAACGTGAAATTGTTATTACAACGTCATTATCTGAATAAAAATCTTCAGGATTGAATTCTTCAGCAGACATCACAATCTCAGTTCTTCTGGCATCACCATATCTTTCTTT